>CAZAPC010000119.1:0-2781 GCA_964486875.1 uncultured Planctomycetales bacterium | reverse complement strand
CCCTTATTTAGTCTTTTTATACAATCCAATCAGCTCGGCCTGGCCTAATATATGATTCTCCATCGCACTTTCTAATTCTTTTTTAGTTGTGCCTTCGTTTAAATTAAGCATTTTATCAAGCGCATATATCTTAAAGAAATAACGGTGCACACCTGTTGGTGGGCATGGACCGCCATATTCATTCCTCCCGGAATCGTTACGTCCTCGTTTCCCCGGCATACTGTTTTCTTCGATCCGGTTAATAGGCGGAATATCAAAAAGTACCCAATGCACCCAAATGCCAACAGAAGCATCGGGATCATCAAGAATTAGAGCTAAACTCTTTGTTTCTTTGGGCACGTCTTCAATAATCAAGGTTGGGCTTATATCTTGCCCCTGGCAAGTAAATTTTCTCGGGATAAATCCATTATTCTCAAACTCCGGGCTTGCTATTCTCATAACCGCACCCTCCTCCTGGGCATTGCCAATCCCCAAATTCAGAGTAATAAGGATTAATAACAGAATTGAGATTATTTGACGTTTCATAGTAAAATTGTATTCTTCGTTTATCTATAACAGCTACTTAGAATTTACTTTGAAAATTCTCAGGGAAACGCTCTTGCACCATCTGAAGTATTCTTTCTTTATCTTGTCCGCGAAGCCCGACAAATTTCATGCCATATACATGCTTACCATCAACCTCTTTAGCCCAGCTAACTTCTATTCCGATATTAAAAGAAAAATTATCGTTAAAGTAAAGCTCAAAACCAGAACATCCATCCGGGATCTTTTCGGAAATAATCAAACAGAATCCTTTGAAGTTTAAATCCTTAACTTCGCAGACTAAATAAGCATTGCTCCCAAGTAATTTTATCTTAGCCGGAGCAGAGATCTTCCACCGAGGCAAAGTCCTTTTTTCTTGAAGTCCTGTTTGTATTGGCTGAGTTTTCTTTTGAAAGATATTAAATAATCCCATATTCACCTTTATGTTTGCTGACTTTATTTTACGCTCACTAATTGGCTTGTCAACCCAAAATACCAGTATTAGCGGATGGCTTGGCTGTGTACCTTGCCTAAAAGGATAGGCAAGTACAGCCTTGTGGCTGATTTCGAGGGACGTACCAGTAAAACGTAGTAGCGGGTGACTGCCGAGACGGGGACCCCGACCGCGCGCACCCGCCACGAATTATGGCGGGGAGCACGGGCGGGGTGGATCAGCAGGCAGGACCCGCCAACTTTCTAAGGAACAAGCCAAGCTAGACGCAAACTCAAAGCAGGACCCGCAGCCCTTGAAAATCTGCTCCAATAGAGTATACTTTAATTGGAAGGTGGGTAGAAAATTAAAGGAGCGTAAGCTTACACCACACTTCCACACAAGAGCCCGGGCCTGCAGAAATGTAGCAGAAGACCCAGACTCTTGTTCTTTTATATAGCAAAAGGGCGCCTGGAAAATCCAAACGCCTTTAAATATAAATTACTGTATTATTTTATTACTCCACCTGCAAAGAATATAACATATCCTGGGTGTCAAAATTAAGTAGTATTATTTCCGTGGACAGCCCTCCTGCAGGCCTGCGGTAAATACAGGTTTCCTTAACACTGCTTTCCCCTTCAGCTGGCTTGCATAAGGTTGGTTCACCATAAATACGAAAAATCTTTTTCTTTTGTATTGACTTGTTTAAACGACCAGAATTAATATCGGTTTTTAACCTATTGAACAGCTTTTCTTCCCTAGCTAATTCAACCTGCATCTCCTGCTGACTACTTCCTAAACTCTTCAAAACCTTGATTTCTTTTAAATGAGTAAAATAAGCACAGCCTGAAATTAACATTACGCTAGATCCTAAAAGAAATATATATTGGAGAAAAACCTTATTGTTTGACATTGATTTATTTTACTCCCCTCGATTTTCTTGTCAACCCAAAACTACCTTTTTTAAACGTCTGGCTTGGCTGATGTCCCAAGGTCGTTCACGGGTGACGCGGCGGCAGGCCCCCTACTTTTCGCAGGGCAAAAGCCCGAGAAGAAGTAGGGTAGCGCCGTGGCAGGACCCGCAAGTGCTATAAAAATAAAAAAGCCCCACTAATCAATTAAGATTAATGGGGCAATTTTAAAGGAGCGCCGACCTACTCTCACATATCCTTACGAATACACTACCATCGGCCCTGAGGGGCTTAACTTCCGTATTCGGAATGGGAACGGGTGTTTCCCCCTCGGTAAAGGCACTCCAATAAATGAGCAGACACTTTATGGAGCTATTTTTACGACATAAAGTGTAGCGACTATAGTCCTGTTTATCGGTCGCGTCTGCGAATTTACATCGTAAGGCCTTAAAGCCTTACGATGACATATCTTTCGACAACCTATATCAAGAATTGGTAAAACTACTAACAAACCTTGAGAATAAAAACTCCTTCACCTTAAACTCTTTTGCAAGAATAAAGCTTAGGATTAAATCTCTTTGCTTGCGCAAAAGAAATTTAAAAAGGCCAAGCCAATCGGCTGATTAGTACGCATTAGCTAAAATCCTTACGGACCTTACACACTGCGCCTATCAAGGTCGTAGTCTACGACCAGCCTAATGGGGATACTTATTCTTGGGGTGGGCTTGGCACTTAGATGCTTTCAGCGCTTATCCCTTCCGAACATAGCTACCCGGCCCTTGCCCTTGGCAGGACAACCGGAACACCAGAGGTTCGTTTCTCTAGGTCCTCTCGTACTGAAGAGAACTCCCCTTCAAGTATCCTACGCCCACATCAGATAGAGACCGAACTGTCTCACGACGTTCTGAACCCAGCTCG
>CAZAPC010000118.1:0-2806 GCA_964486875.1 uncultured Planctomycetales bacterium | reverse complement strand
ATGTGGTTTTAGTGGTTTTGGGTGATTTTGCTCACCTGCGAGCATGCGGTAGCCTTCTTGGGAGTTGTGGACGGAATTGTCTGACCACGCTACCGCATTGCCTTGAATACGAAGCGGTTGAAGAAAAAATAATGCACATAAAAATTTTAAAATAATGCGTCTTCGATTGTGCGTTATTTTAAAATTCGTGTGCATTAATTTGTGCATTATTTTTGACTGATTTTGGACTAAAAAGAGCTTATTTTTCAAAATTTAAGCCTCCTACTACAATAACAACTACATAAACTGCATAACTACACTTTTAAGCACAAAACACAATAAAAAAACTGCACTAAAACTACACCGCTAGTGTAGTTGGTGTAGTTTTTCCCGGGGATATACACAGTGCCGGCTCTATGTATCTTTCTAAGACATCTTCAACGTCCTTTTTAGATAAATGATAGAGATATCCCTTATTGAGCCTTTTCTTATCCTTATTAAGACCGAAGCTTTTAAGTCTCCAGCCGATCCATTTGGTGTTAATACTAGCGGCTTCTTCGTCCTCTAAATATGTTGATACTGCCTTCTTTATGTCCTGGCTTGAGCATGTGGTATCGCTATCTTTAACAAGATCCTTTAAAGCCATTAGAAGGGCGCTTGTACGCTCATCTAAACCATCTTCCTGGGACAATCCTATCTGGTTTAAAGCGAAGTCCTTGATTGCCTTAAATCTGTTTTGATTATGATTAAGGAAGATAAACCGGGCTATCGCGAGTAAGGGGCACCAGAGGTCATTGGACCTGTTACTTGAGATCTTGACCTCTGGGTCATTGAGATAGATCTGCCTTATCTCTTTAAAGAAGCATAAGGCAAACGTATAACAGAGGTGCCTGATGTAGTTCCAGTTCTCGCTAGTCTCGGTATCCAAGAGAAGCCCCTTCTCGGTCTTGGCGCGGAGCATTACTATCCTGATGGTCCGGGATTCAAGGGTATCTTCTATGCCCCTCGTATTTGCTATAACCTTTGGTGAATACACAGAATAATGGCGGGTGTAGAAGTCTCCTTTATGGGTCTTCTCCTGTCTTAAGACCGATGCGCCTTTAAAATGACCTGCGTTTAATACTGCGCGGATGGATCTGGATTTTTCAGGGTCTTTTAAGATTTCGGCCTCATCTATGCCGAAGGTTGGTCTTAATGCTTCGATCTCCCTATAGAGGGTGGCTTCAGAGGCATTTACAGAGAAGATACCGTTAAAAGACATGCGGGTAGTGATTCTTGCGGTCTTTGATTTTCCGGTATTCTTTAGGCCTTCAAAGGCTAGATACGGATATGTCTCGAAGGTATAGTATAGGTATGTGCCTATTACCCAGAGAGGTAGTATTGAATACCACGTCTCATCTTTTAGCTCTGAATATTTAAAATATATATTCTCTATCGCATTGTGAACTCTATAAGGAGTAGGTGTATAATCCTTAAATACATAATCTTTGATATATTCAGATGTCCATCGGGGCTTGGGATTCTTAAGAAGCGGAAGCTCTCTTATGACAAGGCCGAATTTATTGTAGAATTCGGCCTTGTCTTCAAGCCTTAAGAGTTTACGATCGCTTGTAACGACATAATATACTGTTTTAAATGGATTTTTAAGGTCCTTGGTATGTTCTGTAAATGGAATGGTAAAATACCCTGTATCCTGGATAAAATCCTGGGATGGATGAAGAAAGGATATCGCTTCTGAGTCAAGTGCGTCCAAAGAGAATTTGAGTTCATCGAGGCTTTTAGATTCTTTCAAAAGCCTGTTGAAATCACTTTGAGTCTTATTAAGCATAAAAAAGTCAGTGATGTCTTTCTTGCCTTCCGGCAGGCCTGATAAAGATACAAATCTAGCGTGAGGAAGTTTTTCAAGAAGCTTCTGGGTATAAGTTAATCCTGCGCCATCTGAGTCAAAACATACATATAGGCTTGATACGTCCTTAAAGTAAGGGATCCATTCATCTTTAAAACTGCCTACGCCACCTGTAGAGGTTATCGCAGGAATACCGTTTGATTCAAGAACGAGTCTATCAAATTCACCTTCACATATCACAATAAAGGGTTTGTGACTGGTGAGATTTTCCCAGCCGTAGAGGCTGGCTTCTGCGCCTTTATCATACCAAGACTTTGGCTTGTTACTTACTTCATCGGGATCTTTGCGATACTTGAAGAATATGTATTCTCCTCTTTTGTCATAGATGGGTATGATAATGGAACTGCCACTCCAGCCAATCTTGAATTTATCGATTGTTTGGTTAGGGATACATCTTCTATTAAGGTAAGCACGGATTCTCTCAGGAAGATCATTGTGATACTTTGCTACCAATTCATTCATCTTTTCATCTGCCATTTTCATCGCTTCCTTTCCTTAGTCCATATTGAATATGGCTGATTTTAGATCTAGCATGGCGTTCTTGATTATTGTTATGCCTATAGGACCGTTATTGTAGAATTCTTCGATTAAGTCTTTACGTTCCGGTGTATCCTCAAAGACAAAGCTAGCCTTCCTGTTACTGCCTTCGACTCTTATAATCTTTAATCCTTTTGCCTTTAGAAAAGCTGCAAGCCACAGGTCGCTTGTTAAGTAGGTAGAATTATTCATATTTTCATGCGTCATTGCTCTTGTATGTTCAAAGCCTCGCTTTAAGTATCCTTCCATAGATAGTGCCGAGTTTGGGGCGTTTTTATACCCCTTGTTTTCCAACTTTTTTCTTCCTAATGCTAAAAAAGATATAGCACGCTTTTCCGTAGGATTGGTTGATCTGACCCTGTTAGGCAAGGTATTTATTATAGG
>CAZAPC010000117.1:0-2867 GCA_964486875.1 uncultured Planctomycetales bacterium | reverse complement strand
ATATTGGACGGGGCCCAGCGTCTTGAACATCGCCACCATCGTCTGAGAGAGCTGTTGGAGGATGCCTCCGTGCGGCCGGTGTCCGGCTTAATAATGGCAGCGGGAGTCATATATGCATCATTCAAGATAGTCCGGTTTATAGGAGAGTCCATAATCGGTAAGATAACAGACCCTTTCTTTTACGGAATGGTCCAGCCCTTATTGGAAAAACTGGCCACTTATTGGCAGGAGAAGAGTTTCATATTCCACCTGTTGATAGGTGATTTAATCGAAGGTAAGATCGATTTTAAACAGTCGCTCGGGCTTTTGACCACAGCGCCTTACATAGAATTTGGCATGGTGCTGCCATATGTCATATCATTCTATCTTGTCTTGAGTCTCCTGGAAGATATAGGATATTTACCGCGCCTTGCGATACTATTGGATAATTTGCTGCACCGGCTTGGCCTTCACGGTTATGCCATCATACCGGTACTTTTAGGTTTTGGCTGCAATGTCCCCGGCATATTATCGACACGTGTTTTAGAATCAAAGCGCGAGCGGTTTATAGCATCCACTATTATTTCTATCGGCATACCATGCGTTCCATTGCAGGCGATGATAGTAGGATTATTAGGCGCGTTCGGCGGATTTTATGTAGGAGGTGTATATTTAGTTTTATTTGCCATTATTTTAGTATTAGGGTTTATTTTAAATTGCCTACTACCTGGTTACAGCCCAGAGTTTTTGTTAGAAATTCCTCCATATAGATTCCCACCATTAGCGATGTTAGCAAGAAAATTATATTTTCGCGTTAAAGGATTTGTATTTGAGGCGGTTCCTATAGTTTTAATAGGTGTTTTGGCCGTTAATATACTTTTGTATTTCAGGTTGTTTGACATCGTGACAGGCATATTTGCCCCGGTCATCCACGGCTTATTTGGCTTGCCGAAAGAAGCAATAATAGCTCTAATCATCGGTTTTTTGAGGAAGGATGTCGCGGTAGGGATGCTTGCGCCACTTGCGCTTTCGGCTAAACAGCTATTCATAGCGGCAACGTTACTTGCAATATCATTCCCATGTATCGCTACATTTATAGTTTTGTGGAAAGAGCTTGGCGTTAAAGACCTGATAAAATCGACGCTTATAATGATAACGGTCAGTATCATCGTGGGCACTATGCTTAACTTTATGATTCTGCGTTAAGTTTTGATAGGAGGCGCATATATGGATCGAGCACTGATATTAAAGATTCAAAAAAGCGAATTGACAGACCACATCGTTTACAAGCAACTTGCCAGGTTCGTGAAAAAAGATGAACATCGTCATATTCTCGAAAAGATCTCCGGAGAAGAACTGAAGCATTATCAGATTTTTAAGGGGTTGACAGGTGAAGAGGTGACGCCTAACAGGTTCAAGGTATTTCTATTTGTAGTTATTTCCCGGTTTCTCGGGTTAAATTTTGGCCTCAAACTTATGGAGGCTGCCGAAGAGATAGCCCAAGATACATATGAAGGCTTAAAAGGCATATCTCCGGAAATAGAATCTGTGATACGAGATGAGGAAGAGCACGAAAAAGAGATAATAGGATTAATCAACGAGGAAAGCCTGAAGTATGTAAGCTCGGTAGTCCTTGGCTTAAATGACGCCCTTGTTGAATTGACGGCGGCCCTTACAGGGTTTACTCTTGCCTTGCAGAATAGCCGCCTCATAGGGATCGTGGGATTAATCACGGGGATAGCAGGCTCCATGTCCATGGCGGCCTCGGAATATTTATCAACCAAACAGGAGGAGACGGATAAAGATCCTATCAAGGCGAGCATCTATACGGGCATTGCCTATATATGCACAGTTATACTATTGGTAACGCCTTATTTTCTATTCAAAAATATATTCTTAAGCTTGAGCCTCGTAATCGCGTTCGCGCTTCTTATTATATTTATCTTTACTTTCTATATATCTGTAGCCAAAGGGCTCAATTTTAAGAAAAGGTTTATAGAGATGGCTGGTTTAAGTTTGAGCATAGCAGTGGCGACATTCTTTATAGGCCTTGCGATGAGAAAAATGTTCGGAGTGGAGATATAAATATGAAAAATGAGATCAGATTAAAACCCATCGGGATAATCCACACCCCATACAAAGAACCTAAAGGCATGCCTATCCAGGGCAAATTTAAAAAGGGTGTTAGAGGGACGATTCGGTTATTTCCAAAATATCATGCTGGCTTGAAGGATATTGAAGGATTTTCGCATCTAATTCTGATTTACTATTTTAACCGTTCAAAAGAAGAACAGCTTATGGGAAGGCCGTTTCTTGAGGATAAAGTCCACGGCATATTCGCAATACGAAGTCCCCACCGGCCGAACCATATCGGGTTTTCTATAGTAAAGCTGGAAAAGGTCAAAAATGATATTATCGTATTCTCGGAGGTAGACATCCTAGATAATACGCCCCTTTTGGATATAAAACCCTACGTTAAGCATTTCGACAGCCGTCATAGCGTGAAGAATGGATGGATTGATAAGCATTTTAAGAAAGGCCGAATACCGAAACGAACCAAACAAATAATGTGAGATCTGTATGAAAACAAAGAAAATCTTAGCCCTTGTCATAGCAACTATTTTAATATATTCGTTTCTCCCGCTTTTCTATTTTTGGGCTACTCCACCAACTTTAAATAGTGACAATAACCAGACAAATATTGAAAAACTGAAAAACAACAACGGGGATTATTTTTCTTTTATCGTTTTCGGCGATAGTCACAACGGCCTATTTACCAATGACGCGTCCAGTTTAAAATTAATATGGCATATGAACAGGGAAGACAGGTTCCGCAAGGTCCCGATAGATTTTGTCTTATCCGTGGGGGATGTTACCCTGGACGGCTC
>CAZAPC010000116.1:0-2897 GCA_964486875.1 uncultured Planctomycetales bacterium | reverse complement strand
TTCATAGCATAGGGAGCCAGAAGTGAATTCTCAAAATCAGTTATTAGTTTATTACCGGCCATTTTAAATCTTTACTATTTTTGCTTCAATTTTGTCATTAATCTCAATTATGCCGTAGGAGTTGTATTTCGAATATATTTTGTCAAACAGGCTACCGGAATTAAAGAATATCGTATCTTTTATCTTTTGATTGAATGCCGCGTGAGAATGCCCGAAAATAATTAAATCCGGATGTTCAGCTTTAAAGACTTCGGCTAAGGCTTCAGGGATATTCCCGGGTGCACCGCTTCCATGCGTAACCGCGATTTTATAGTTTCCTACCTTAAATATTTCTTTATCCGGGAGTTTATTTTTAAGCTCTTCCGAATCCATGTTGCCATGCACTGCCTTAAGTTCTTTTGCGACGGCCTCGAGGCTTTTCAAGCATCCCTCCTCTACAAAATCACCTGTATGTACTACCATATCAGCGCTTTTTATATCCTCCAGAAGGCTACCTGGAAATTTATCAATCCTGCCGCAAAGATGCGTGTCGGATATTACGACTATTCTCATGATATTACCCGCGGCCTTGAATAAAGGTCAAGCAGTTGATTAAGGCTGTTTATGTCCCAAGCCCAGACTTTTTCTTCCATCGCCCTTAGCCTGGTATTGGCATCGATGTCATCCAGGGTTACAATCACCTTCCTTTGAAGCTTATGTCGGTATTTCCTGCATTCTTTTGAGAATTCAACTATATCTTCTTCAGTCAGGCTCTCTGCTTTGACCGCGACAATCCAAAGGCTTTCATTGGACCTCCCGATCAGCCCGTTTTTAAGGACCCTGCTTTTAAACTCCAGCGGTTTTATTTCGCGGAAATGATTAAGACGGATTTTCTTCTTCTCTACCTGTAGCATTTCGTCTTCAAAGAGCTTGAATAAATCGTTCATCCTTTCCATAAGGGGTTTTTGGGAAGTAAGGATAAATTCTTGAATCATTGTTTCTATCTGGTCCCGGAATTTTTCTTTCTGGTTTTTAGCGTTAAAGGTTAAAGACTGGAGCTTTTCCTGGTAAACAAATTTTATCCAAAAACTGAAGACGCGGTCATTTATCTGCAGAAAATCTCCATTACGGGTGATAGTATCCAACTCCAGCAAGCGCGTAACCATTATTTTTAGCTCACTCTTCTTTTTACGCAGTATATGCGCTATCTCCTTAAGCTTGTTTCTGCCGCTAGAGATAAGATAAAGAATCGCTATGTAATCATTGCTCATAAACCGGTCATTAAAGCGTTTTAAATAGTTTGAAAACCTCTGGTTTAAAACACCCGAAGTATTAAAAAGTACTTCTTCTAATTGTTCGGCAAGCGTAGCATCTTTATTTACCAGAAGAGAGTCTGATATGACTTCCAGATACATGGGGTACCCGCCGGTAAAATGAACGATAAAATCTTTAAATGGAGCTGTGATGTTAACTGCTTTAAGGCGGAAATTTAAATATTCCAGGCTGGTTTTTATGTCGAAAGGCTCGACTGTGATAACCTCAAAGTTTCCAAAGAGCAAGGAAAGGCCCTTAGCGAGAATCTCCTTGGCCTTAAACTTCAAGGAACTTGTGATAATAAACATGGTATTTTTATTGGAGATTAAAGTTTTGGACCAGTCTCGGTAAAGGTTTTTGAATCCTAAAAGCTCTAAATTGTGGAATTCGTCAAAGATAACTACAGATGATTTTCCGGTTTCTTGATAAATGCTTTCGCATAAATTCATAAGCTCGGGAAAAATATTTACCGTTTTTCTCCTCGTAAGGCAGCCTAATATAAATTTTATCTTTTCCGTTGTATTAGGTATATACTTTTGCGATTTACCAATAAGGAATTGCAGGTCTTCTCTTAAGATTAGTCCGCTATTACTTAAAAAAGCATAGAGTAGGACTCCGATGAACCTCTTTGAAAATACGTCTATTGATTCAATGCGCGTATCCATAAAAACCATGATAATCCGGTTATCGTGGAATGATTCTATGAATTTAAAAATAAGAGAGGTCTTTCCTACCAGCTCATCGCCTATTATTGCAATATTCTGCCGGTAATTGTCCTTTAACCCGCTGACGCGTCTCCCTAATAAATCTAGCTGGTTTATCCGGCCGAAGAAAATATTTTTATTCATGGAAGATAAAAAGTTGGATTTTGGGCCAGGTGGCCTTTTCTTATTTCAAAATGCAAATATCCGTTTTTGCCTGTGCCCGTTACCCGGGCTATAACCGTCCCCTTTTTTATGCTCTCGCCTGGTTTTACAAATGTTTCAGAGTTTGCGGCATAAACAGTAAAAAATCCGTCTCCATGATCAAGGATTACGGTTTTACCTAAGCCGGCAAATTTTTCGCTTAAAAAAACCACCTTGCCTGATCTGGAAGCTACAATATCCTTAGAGTCATAGGGAAATATGTTTATCCCCTTGTTGGCCATGTTATTAAAATTATGCCCGAATGCACAAATTATCCTTCCTCTGGCAGGCCAAATAAAGTCATCGCTCTCGGCATACTTATATTCTAAAGACTTGTCTCTTAGTTGATCCGGTATAAATATCTGCTGCCCTATTTCAATAGAGGTGCTATCCGAGATTCTATTCGCTCTGATTAATTGTTCAAGATCTACTCCGTATCTTCTGGATATCCTCCATAAAGTCTCTCCCTTTTCGACTTTATGATAAATACCAGGTAAACTGAAGACATCTCTTTGCGGGAGTGGTTTGACATATGGAGTGGTTGAGCATCCTGAGAAAAATATCAAACATATAACCGCAAACAAATTTTTGAATAAATTTTGTTTATTAAACATAAGTTTTATCAAAGCGGGCGAGCGGAATCGAACCGCCCTATCCAGCTTGGGAAGCTGGTGTTCTACCGATGAACTACGCCCGCAA
>CAZAPC010000115.1:0-2899 GCA_964486875.1 uncultured Planctomycetales bacterium | reverse complement strand
GTATTATTGAAACTGGCCTGGATATGCGCAATACCAGAGGTAATCCCCTTTGCAATCTTCTTCTTTTTAGCTTTTTCTTTTGTCGCCATTAATCTTCTCCCGTTTTTTCTTTACTTAGCCGGTTTAGCCGACTTTGCCGGCTCAGCCTTCTTAACAATAGCCATATTCCCCTTGCGCGGGCCTTTGCGCGTCCTGGCATTGGTACGTGTCCGCTGCCCTCTTGCCGGAAGACCTTTTCTGTGCCTGGAGCCTCTCCAAGAGCCTATATCCATTAATCTTTTTATATTTTGCGAGATATCCCTGCGCAAATCTCCTTCTACCCTTAAGGAACCCTTTTGTAGAAAATTAGTTATGCGCGCTACCTCCTCTTCGCTTAAATCTTTAGCGCGTTTAGCGGGGTCAATATTTATCTCTTTAAGCAGCTTACCCGATTGGACCCTGCCAATACCATATAAATAAGTAAGCGATATTTCAATTCTTTTCTCTTTAGGGATATCAACACCCAGGATTCTCGGCATAAAACCTCTCCTTTATGTAATATTATTAGCTAACTTACCCCTGCCTCTGCTTATGCTTAGGATTGGAGCAAATTACCCTGATTATCCTTCGCCTCTTGATAATCTTGCATTTATCGCAAATCTTTTTGACCGATGCTTTTACTTTCATTTATTTAACCCTAAAAGTTATCCTACCTCTGCTTAAATCATAAGGAGATAATTCCAGCTTAACTTTGTCCCCAGGAAGTATTCTAATAAAATTCATACGCATTTTTCCTGAGACGTGAGCTAACACAACATGGCCATTCTCAAGCTCTACCCTAAACATGGCATTGGGCAGCGCTTCAAGAATTTTTCCTTCGGTTTCAATAAGCTCCTCTTTAGGCATAATCAGTCAGTATTCTTGGCCCTTCTTTGGTAATAGCTACTGTATGTTCAAAATGGGCTGACGGAAACCTGTCTTTGGTTACCGCGGTCCACCCATTAGGAAGAATCTTTGCTTCCCAGCTGCCCATATTGACCATTGGCTCAATTGCCAATACCATGCCGCTTTTTAAAACCGGGCCCTGATGAGGAATCCCGAAATTTGGAATCTCCGGTTCCTCGTGCAGGCTTAGGCCTATTCCATGCCCTACAAATTGCCTGACAACAGAAAACCCTTTACTTTCAACAAAGCTTTGAATCCGGCTTGAAATATCCGAGAGGTTATTCCCTGCAACCGCTTCCTTTATTGCTTCATCCAGGGCCCTTTGCGATACCTCAACCAATTCATTAACCTGAGGGCTGATTTTTCCGACAGCTAAAGTTACGGCTGCATCGGTGAAATAACCGCCGTAATTTACCCCGAGATCAATCCCTATTATATCCCCTTCCCGAAGCGCTCTTTCACCCGGAATGCCATGCACAATCTCTTCATTGACAGAAGTGCAGACTGTAGCCGGGAAACCCTTGTATCCCTTGAAAGCCGGCATAGCGCCTTTTTGAATTATCAAAGATTCAGCAAGTAAATCAATTTCACGAGTTAAGACACCGGGGATAACTATTGCTTTAAGCCTATTCATCACGCTGCTTAAAATCTTACCGGATTTTTCAAGCACCTTAAGGTCCTCTTGGGACTTTAAAGGAATCATCTCGTTATTTAGCAAGAGCAGTTATCTGGCTGAGCACAACGCCAGCCTCGGAATCCGCATCCAAACGATGCAATTTATTTTTATTTTTATAATACTCAATTAAATCGGCGGATTCGTTTTTATAAACCTCTAAACGCTTTTTAATAGTCTCTACCTTATCGTCGCTCCTCTGGTAAAGGCTGCCCCCGCACTTATCGCAAATTCCTTCTTTTTCAGGAGGCATATTTTCTTTATGAAAATTGGCTCCGCATTTAGAGCAGACAAGCCTTCCGGAGAGCCTTTGTATTATTACGCTTTCGCTTGAGTCAAGATAGACAACCCAATCGGTATCTATGCCTTGAATAGCAAAAATTTCATCAAGTGTTTTTGCCTGAGCAAGGTTTCTCGGATACCCGTCAAGGATAAAACCTTTTTTTACGTCCGGATAAGAGAATCTTTCTTTAAGCATTTTAGCCATTAGCTCATCTGGGACAAGCAGGCCGCGCTCCATATAATCTTTAGCCTCTCTCCCCAGCGCAGTCTCCTCTTTTACGTTCTGCCTTAAGATATCTCCGGTAGACACATGCGCAACGCTTAATTTTTCAGCCAATACCTTAGCCTGCGTTCCTTTTCCTGCGCCCGGAGGACCTAATAAAATAATCCGCATTATCTCCTACCTCTCATATGCCCTCCCTTTATAAATCCCTCATAATGATGAGTTAAAAGATGAGATTCGATTTGTTTTAAAGTATCAAGCATAACTCCGACAACAATCAATATACCGGTTCCGCCGAAAAAAGAAGCAACCAAATAAGGGACCTTAAGCCACGCCATGACAAAATCAGGGAATATTGCAATAAAGGCAATAAAGAGCGCTCCGGCCAATGTAATCCTGGTCATTACATAATCAAGGAATTCAGCTGTCGGGGCACCCGGCCTTATACCTGGAATAAAACCTCCGTATTTTTTCATATTCTCAGATAAATCCTGCGGATTAAATACTATCGCAGTATAAAAATAACAGAAGAAAACAATCAAAAGAGCGTAAACAACAGTATAAAGCGCTTGGCCGCGCAATAAACTCTGCGCCAACCTCTGAAAGCCCGGATTCGGTATGAATGATGCCAGTGTCGCCGGAAACAATATAATCGACTGCGCAAAGATAATGGAGATAACCCCTGCGGTATCTACTTTTAATGGGATATACGTAGACTGTCCGCCGTAGATCTTTCTTCCTACAATCCTGCGCGCATATTGTACGGGGATCTTCCTTATTCCCTGTGTGATCATTAT
>CAZAPC010000114.1:0-3072 GCA_964486875.1 uncultured Planctomycetales bacterium | reverse complement strand
TATATATGTGGTTATAGTCTTTTTTACCCATCTTCCGGTTTCTACCGGCACAGTTGATTTTTCCACAACAAGACGGTAACCCTTAAGACTCATTGCAATCTCTAGTGCCACCTTTTCTATTCCCGTCAAGTCCGCCTCTCCGCTACCTGAATCCGGAGTGCCTACAGAAATAAAAATTACCTCCGATTTACCCACCGCCTCTTTAATGCTGGTCGAGAAATAAATCCTCCTGCGCTTAACATTATCGCTTATCAGCGCCCTTAATCCCGGCTCATATATAGGCACAATTCCTTTTTTTAATCCTTTGATCTTCTTAGAATCGCTGTCTACGCAAATAACTTTGTTTCCTAATTTAGCAAGGCAGGCGCCAGTAACCAATCCAACATATCCTGCTCCTATTATAGCGACATTCATATGCTATTGCGCTCCCGTTTTAGGCTTATTATAACTCTGGTCAAAGCTGAACTCTGCTTCGGGGAATGCCTTTAGCCTGAAGACTACGTAAATACCCGAGCCATGGTTCATTTTGTTACTCATCGTTAAATCAACTTCCCAGCAGTGCAAATCGCGCGAAAGGGTAAACTGCTGTTCCAGAGAACCCCTTTTAATAAGTGAGCTGCTGTCATCCGTATATGATTTAAGATTATACCTCTGGTATATGGAAAACCTCCACTTAGGATTAAGACGCCAATTCAGGCTTGCTGTAATCTGATTTCCGCCTTTCCTCTCGTATCTCTGGCCTATTCCAAAAGAGCGCTCTGGTGCAAAATCAAAACTTATATCATAATTAACCTGAGAGAAACGATTATAGTTTTCAAAATCCAGATCCCCTTCCATGCCGGAATGTTTATAAGTAGCGTCGCCTTCAATCCTTAGCCACGAATAAGGGAGGATTTTATATTTAATAAATATATCGGAAAAAGCAGCTCCCAGCTTCCTATTATTATTAGGGTTAACAACAAGAACCCTGGTCCCGTTCTGTTCATAATAATAAGTTTTCCCATAAGCAACCCTAGGGGCAAAAGAATAGGTAGTGCTTATATTAATATCTACAAAATCAACGGTCTTCTCCTTGCCATTTAAATCTTTCCTCTTTGTTTGCAGTTTATTAGATAATCCTAAGGTAGCCGCATTACTGGAAGTAAGCAAATCAACGTTGTCAATATATTTTAATTTATTACTGTTAATAGTGGGAGCGTGATTATAAGAATAGCCTATTGTAGGCGTAATTATATGCCTTAAGCCGTTTAAACTAAGGCCCAAAGCATTAGTCTTAACATTGAAGAACCGGTAAAACTTTGTACTTAAATCTGCTCCGGCATAAAAAATAGTATTGACCGGTAGGCTTTTCCCATCAGCCCCCTTATCATAAATGACCTGCCTGTCTTTTACAAAAGGGGTAAAATCCAAAAAAGCCACTTTCATAGGCAAAGATACCTTATTTATAATATCTAGCCTGTTCATGCTTAATTCTTCTGCTGTTTCAGGATACATGGAAGCTTTCTTATTAAGGCTGGCGAATACAGTACTGTTTTCAAAATAAAGAGGGGTTGCTCCCACCTGCACGCTCGGTAAAGTATAGGTTATCTCCGGGAGCCTATCTAACTGATCGAACCAATGGTTCACCCGTTTCTGCGCCAGTATGTCTATGCTGGAATAACCGAAGCTATGGTGAAATAACGCATAAGATAAAGGCTGCGAATCCTTTTCATACTCGCGATAAAAATAATCTTTCAATATATTCTGGTTTATATCGTAATACTTTCTTCTCTCGTCGCCTATTTTATAAAATTCCGAAACAAAATTTGTCTGGTCCGATATATCCCATTTATGCCGCCAGCGGACAAGATATCTCTGAAATTCAGTCCTCTGCGCATTAGCAGAAAGCGTACTGCGCTCAGGATCTTCCTGCGAATAATAAAACTTGAAATCACCTTTGCCAAAATACGGAGTAGAATAATTCGAGCCAAAACCTTCGGCAAACCCAAGTTTGCTGCGGTAATCAAGGTATATCCTTCCGCTAATATAATCGGTAAGACTATACTTCCAACCCGTCAGCACATAAGGTCCCCAATCCTTGCTTTTTCCCGGCATAACCCTCACGTGCATCATCGGATCCTCAAGGACGTGATCAAACCTGGGCAAATATAAGAGCGGAAAACTGCTTAAATATAAAGTATCATGCCTTGTCTGAATTTTATCTCCAGGAAGAACCCCCATCTGCTTTGAACCAATGCGGTAGTGCGGTCGGTCAAAACTGCAAGTCGTGATATGGCCATAGCGTGCAATAAATTCCGATTCATCCAGGCGCTCTATATTTCTAGCCTTGCCAAAATAAGGATTGGCCCTGAAACCGGCATCAACAATAGTCCCGGTTTTATTCTGAAAATCATAGGTTATCCTCTCTCCTTCAATAACCCCTCTCTCATCTTCAAGGCGGGCATTCCCTTCAGCTATCCCCTGCTTAGTCCGGGTGTTTACAGTCAATTTCTTACAGGTAAGCTTGGTCCCCTCGTATATAATCTCTACATTACCCTGCGCTACAACTTCCTGAGTTTCGGTAAAATACTCAACGTTATCACCGTTTACAATTATAGGCTGAGAGGCCAAACCTTTAGGGCTAGAATCTTTTGCCAGTATGGAAAACGGAAGCAGAAAAAGGATGGATAAAAATATTATTGAATTAACAAAAAACTTTTTACGAAACATTATTTTAGAATCTAACCTTCCTTTACCATAATCGCAGCTCCAATCAGGCCTGCATCACTGCCAAGCTTCGCCCTGAATATCTTTACATGCCCTCCCTGAACACTCATTGCCTGGTCTTGCAAGGCCTCTTTAGCGCTGTCAAATAATACTTTGCCGGCGTTAGAAACTCCTCCACCCATTACCACAGCATCTAAATTTAGGATATTTACCACGCCGGCAAGCGCAAAACCCAGATGCTTGCCTACATCGCGCCAGATTTTCTTTGCCAGCTTATTTCCTTTACCAGCCAACAAGCTTAATTCTTCAAGTGAAATATTACGTTTAAATTCTTTACGCGCAAGTTTAATAATACGAGTATTCCCT
>CAZAPC010000113.1:0-3147 GCA_964486875.1 uncultured Planctomycetales bacterium | reverse complement strand
AACCCGTCCTGTCCATTTTGTTTACAAAGGCTATCCTGGGAACTTCATAACGGTCAGCCTGACGCCACACTGTCTCTGATTGCGGCTCAACTCCTCCGACTCCACAGAAAACTACCACCGCTCCGTCTAAGACCTTTAAAGATCTTTCAACTTCAATGGTAAAATCAACGTGGCCCGGGGTATCAATAAGATTAATCTGGATATCTTTCCATTTACAAGTAGTAGCAGCTGAAGTTATAGTAATGCCCCTCTCCTGTTCCTGCACCATCCAGTCCATGGTAGCCGTGCCATCATGGACTTCGCCAAGCTTATAATTTTTTCCTGTATAGAATAATATGCGCTCGCTGGTTGTTGTCTTACCGGCATCAATATGAGCGATAATCCCGATATTCCTTAATTTTTCTAAAGGTACCTTATCCATATGTTATAAATTTACCATCTAAAATGCGCAAATGCCTTATTAGATTCAGCCATCTTATGCGTGTCATCCCTCTTCTTTATTGCAGCCCCCTCGCCCTTATAAGCTGAAATAATCTCTTCGGCGAGTTTCTGCTCCATAGGTTTACCCTTTTTATTCTGCGCAAAATCGCGTATCCAGCGTAAAGCAATTGATGTGCCGCGCTCCTGGCGTACTTCAATAGGCACCTGGTATGTTGCACCTCCTACGCGGCGCGGCTTTACCTCAAGCCTAGGCCTGACATTATCCAGCGCTTTATAAAAAACTTTTAAGATATCCTGCTCATTAAGGTTCTTTTTTACGATCTCGAATGCACCGTAAACTATCCTTTCAGAGATAGATTTCTTTCCCTTAAGCATAACCATATTGATAAACTTTGCCACAACCTTACTATTAAACTTTGGATCCGCTAATATTTCTTTTTCCTGGGCTTTTCTACGTCTCATTTCGGCTTCTTCGCTCCGTATTTAGAGCGTCCTCTTCTTCTGGCACTAACACCTGCTGCATCCAATGTGCCCCTTACTATATGATACCTTACGCCCGGCAGGTCTTTAACTCTGCCGCCCCTTACTAAAACAATAGAATGCTCCTGTAAATTATGGCCTTCCCCGGGTATATAAGCAGTTACTTCTATACCTGTGGTAAGCCTTACCCTAGCGATCTTACGCAAGGCTGAATTAGGTTTCTTAGGAGTCATAGTACGTACCTGCAGACATACCCCTCTTCTCTGAGGGCAGGCCTTTAATGCAAGAGACTTGCTTTTTTTATGTTTTGATACTCTTCCCGCTCTAATTAACTGTGAAATTGTAGGCATATTATCCCTTATCCTTCTTCTGCCGCGGTTACGGCCTCTTTAACTACTTCTATATTACGATGGGCAGAGAAACCAGTCCCCGCCGGTATTAAATGCCCTACGATAACATTCTCTTTTAAACCAAAAAGCTCATCCCGTTTACCAGATGTAGCTGCCTCGGTTAAAACCCTGGTAGTCTCCTGGAAGCTGGCTGCGGAAATAAAACTCTCGGTAGTAAGCGAAGCCTTGGTTATGCCTAGCAACAACGGAGTAGCAACTGCCGGTTTACCGCCTTTTTTGATTATACGTGAGTTCTCTTTTTGAAATACCCACTTATCCACCTGTTGAGTTGCTAAAAACTCCGTATCCCCGGGATCTTCCACCCTCACCTTTTTTAACATCTGCCGGATAATAACTTCAATATGTTTATCATTTATGCTTACGCCCTGCAACCGATAAACCTCCTGTACCTCATTAACCAGATATTCCTGCAGGACTTTATCACCGCAAACGCGCAGAATATCCTGCAAGACCACAGGTCCTTCAGTTAATTGCTGTCCGGCATCCACCTTATCCTCTTTGTAAACATTAGGATGCTTACCGTGAGGAATAACATACTCTCTCTGCATACCGGTAGTAGATTTTACAACAATAACCCTCTGGCCCTTTTTAGTCTCTCCGAATTCTACAAATCCGTCAATTTCGCTTATAACCGCAGGATCCTTAGGCCTTCTTGCTTCAAATAACTCCGCAACTCTCGGAAGCCCTCCGGTAATATCTCTAGTCTTAACTACCATTCTCGGTATCTTGGCTAAAAGTTCGCCGCCATTTATCTGCTGGCCATCCTTTACCAGGATATGCGCTCCGATAGGAATAGGATAAATTCCCGCAACTTGATTAGAAACATCCAAGACGACTATTTGAGGATGAAACTCCTGCTTATGTTCCACAACCACGCGCTCAACAAGCTTGGTAACTGAATTAAGTTCTTCCTTAACCGTAATATCCTCTTTTAAATCTTCGAATTTAACTGTCCCCGCAACTTCGGTCAAAACAGGGATAGTGTAAGGGTCCCATTGAATAAAAGAAACATCCTTATTGATTTCCCCGCCGTCAGCTATGCTAATAAAAGCACCCTGCGGCACAGGGAAACGTTCCAGCTCTCTTCCTTGTTTATCATTAATGCTGACAAAACCGTTGCGGTTTAAAACAACAAACTCCTTATTCTTTGCAGTTACCCTTAAATTATGAAACTTAACAATACCTTTATTCTTAGACTTAATAAAAGATTGCTCAACTTTTCTGGAAGCCGTACCACCGATATGGAAGGTCCTCATGGTTAACTGCGTACCAGGCTCACCTATGCTCTGCGCGGCAATAACTCCTACTGCTTCTCCTAACTCTACAATCCTGCCAGTTGCTAAATTTCTTCCATAACATTTAGTGCATACGCCTCTACCGTTTTCGCAAGTTAAGACGCTGCGGATGCGAATCTTCTCTATCCCCAGCCTCTCAATCATATCCGCTCTCTCTTCGGTAATTTCGCTACCTGCCTCAACGATAACTTCATCGGTAATAATATCAACTATATTATCCAACGCGACCCTTCCCACAATGCGATCCTTCAAAGAAACTACCTCTTCATCTCCTTCTATAATCGCAGATACGGTTATACCATTTAGCGTGCCGCAATCATCCTCTGCTACAATAACTTCCTGAGCAACATCAACTAGCCTGCGGGTTAAGTAGCCTGCATCCGCAGTCTTTAGTGCGGTATCCGCTAGACCTTTGCGCGCGCCATGGGTAGAAATAAAATACTCTAAAACATTCAAACCTTCTTTAAAGTTAGCAGTAATAGGGCTTTCTATAATTTCTCCCGAGGGCTTAGCCATAAGCC
>CAZAPC010000112.1:0-3187 GCA_964486875.1 uncultured Planctomycetales bacterium | reverse complement strand
TCAGCTGGTTTAAGAAAGCCGGACTTACGGAGGTAGATGTAAATTGCGGCGGTAGCCTTGTGGTGGGAAGGGGCTCTAAAAAATGATAAAGGAGATTAAAAGCGCCTGGTGGGATTATTTTTCTATATTGGGTTCGCAGGCCATAGCGTTGCCTCTTTCCCTGATTTATATTTCTCTGATCGCAAGGTTATTCGGCCCGGAGAAATGGGGGATTGTTACATTATTTATGGGCATCGTGCAGCTGCTTTTTGCTTCGGGAATAAGCTGGACGTCCGGTTCCATTATCAGGTTCGGTAAAGAAGAATTTATAAAACAGGGGCATTTAAGAAAGACGGTCAGTGCCAGGGTCTTTATTTTTGTCATTTGTTCCGTTATTTTATTCTCCGTCTCCTTTGCCCTGCGGAAAACTATTACCGGTTATATCGGTTTACCGGAGCGGGATTTCGGGCTTATCTTTGCGATGGTGGTCGTTTATGCCGCGGCGGATCATCTCACCTGGACGCTGAAAGCGGCAGGGGGAATGAAGCGGTTTGCCATGTCTTCGGCCATACGGCAATTTGCCCTGATTGTGTTTATTCTTACGCTTTTTATTCTTCCCATAGCCCGGTCAGTTTATACAATTATTAATTTTGAGATATTTTCATATTTAGCCGTAATTATCTTCTCTTTGTTTTCTTTAAAATTCAGTTATTACTTTCCTTTAGAACTGGATTTTGCGCGGGTAAAAGATATTTTAGTATACTCTTGGCCTTCGGCATTTATTTTTCTATTAGGATACGCCTCAAGCTGGATGCACATTTATTTTATTAATTATTTTCTTGCCCCTTATTATGTCGGGATGTATCAGGTTGCTTATCGGTTGATGGAATATATAAGTACCCCGCTGATGGCGGTTACTTTCCTGGGTTTTCCGCTGCTTATGTCTGTTAAAGCGCAGGGCCGCCAGGATCTCATTCTCCTCTATATAAAAAGAATAACGCCGCAGGTGGCTTTGTTTTGGGGCATTGTTATATCGGCAATAATGGTAGTTAGTAATTTTATTATAGGCCTGTTGTTCGGAAATGTATTTGCCGAAGCGGCGATGCCATTTTTGATACTTCTTTTAGGCTTAGGCTTTCAGGTCTTATCCACTATGTATACTTCAATATTTGCCATATTTGACTGGCTGGTTTATAATTTAGTTATAATGCTTATTATGTGCATAATCAATTTTTTCGGGGATTTTATGCTTATTCCCGTCCTGGGGATAAAGGGGGCTGCGGTAGCAACCAGCGTTTCTTACGCTGTGGCCGCGGTCTTGTACCTGTTTATTGCCAACAAGTTAATGTCACTGAGGGCTAACAGCGCATTAAGCTATCCCGTATTGCCGGTTTTATCTTTTTTGGCTTGCCTAACAGTCAGGCAAGTTTATTTAAGGGCCTTAATTGTCGCAGGCCTCATACTCATGTTTATATTTATAAGTAAACAAAAGAAGGCTTTTGCTCAAAACGATACCGCATTCTTGGAGAAGATAGAGATGCCGCACTTTTTGAAGGGCTGGATCAGGCGCGTTTATTTGTTCCTATCTTAAGTTTATGCGGAATCAAAACGTACGTTTGCTGTGAGGGTTAAGAGATGAAATCCGCCGTTTCCAATAAATTTAACGTTATTTTTCTCTTCCTGTTGGCTTTTCTGGCCGGGGCAACAGTCATCTTGTCCAGCAAGAGCTATCTGCGTCCTGAAGTCTTTGAGTTCGAAGAGATAGCAAATAACGTTCTTGCCGGCAGGGGGTATACGGGTTGGTATCTCTATACCAATTATTATTTTATGGAAGAACCCTTATACACTATCCTTACGGTAATTGTGTATTTCTTCTTTGGCCATTCTTACTTAATCATGCTTTTAGCCCAGTTTTTAATTGCCGGCTTATTAACGATAGTTATTTATAAAATCGCCGAAGATATTTTTAATGACAGGATAGCTTTTTTATCGGGCCTATTGGTAGCGCTCCACCCCGCCCTGGTTTATTACGGCGCATTTAAATTAGAATATACGTTAATTAATGCCTTGTTTGCCGCACTTTGCATACTTGTTACGATAAAGTTTTATAACCAGCAAAGCCTGAGCAGGGCAATAATAATGGGCATCGTCTTTGGCCTGGGCCTATTGACGCGGGGGATCATAGCCATATTTATTATATCTTCGCTATCCTGGTTATGGCTTAACAAAAAATTAACCCTGAGATTTATTTCGCTTATTCTGATTTCGTTATTATTAACCGTTTCCCCCTGGGTTATCAGGAACTATACGGTTTATGGCAAGTTCAGGTTGTTCAGGAATAACGGCACCGCGTTTTGGTACGGCAATAACATAAATGCAACGGGCTCAGGGTATACTTTTGACGGAAGGGCAATGCATGAATTGTTTTCCGAAGGCCTGAAAAAAGAACTGTTCTCAAGAAACGAATTAGAGCAAAACAAAGTTCTATTCGAAGATGGCAAAAAGTTTATATTATCCCATCCGTTTAGATTTACGGAATTATTTCTTAAAAAGATATACTATTTCTGGTGGTTCTCTCCGACTACGGGCCTATTTTATCCAAGGCAATACCTGATTTTATATAAAGGCTATTATTTCATTATCCTTTTATTCGCTATTATGGGGTTGTTTAAAGTATTTTCCTCCAGGGGGTTTATTAACAGATCTAAATGCGCATTATTGGCAGGCTGTTTTTTATTTATCTCTTTATCCCACGCCCTTTTCTATGTGGAGGGCAGGCACCGCTGGGTAATAGAGCCCTTATTAATAATATTCTCGGTAGCCGGATATTATTCTTTCAGGAAAGCAAAATTACCGGAATAGGCTGATAAAAAAATGAAAGCTAATTCGTTCCTAAAAATATCGTTAACGGTTATCGGGGCATTATTATTTTTCTGTTTTTCGGCAGAATTATCCTTCAGGGTATTTTATCCTCAGAGCGGATATAGCATAACTTATGCCTCTTGGGGATGGACGCACGCGCCCAATACGAAGGCGGTATTTTATAGCGAAGAGCCGGAGTTCAACCTCAATATTCTTAAGCGCCACTACCCGATACCGATCCGGTATAATTCAAAGGGGCTGCGCGAGTTTGAATATGATTATGAAAAGCCTAAAAAAAGTTTTTAGGATTATGATACTGGGCGATTCCTTCGCAGAGGATATGGGA
>CAZAPC010000111.1:0-3266 GCA_964486875.1 uncultured Planctomycetales bacterium | reverse complement strand
ATTGAAGGCATGCAGATGGACCTTACCAAAAGCCGCTATCAAGATTTTCAAGAACTTTATACTTATTGCTATCGAGCTGCCGGAATTGTCGGACTTATTATGCTAAAAATATTCAACGCTAAAGAAAACCAAGCCGAAAGGTTCGCTGTAGACCTAGGGATAGCCATGCAACTGACTAACATTTTAAGGGATATCGAAGAAGACTACCAGAGGGGCAGAATATACCTACCTCTTTGCGAGCTGGATAAATTTATGGTAACGGAAAAAGATATTGGAAACAAAAACAATAACAGCAATTTTAAAGCGCTAATCACTAACCAAATAAGCCGTTGTAAGGAATATTACAAGCAATCAATAAAGGGGATAAGGCTAATCCCTGGGTTAAGGGAAAGATTTGTAGTAATACTAATGCGGGAGATGTACAGTGCGATTTTAAACGAAATTGAAAAGAACGCATTTGATGTCTTTACAAGAAGGGCTCAGGTAAATTTATTAAAAAAAATTACTATATTGTTAAGAATTTTAATACGGGGTGAATATTTATGCTTATAAATATCGCAAAATCTGCGGGTTTCTGCTTTGGAGTAAAAAGAGCTCTTGATATTGCAATAAAAACTGCCAAAGAAAACAGAAACGTAGTAATGCTTGGAGACATAGTTCATAACGAACAGGTAGTCCGCCAGATATCCAGCTACGGGATTAAAAAAATCAAAAACCTAAAACACCCCAAAGGAGAAACATTAATCATCCGTGCGCACGGCGAGCCTTTAAACGTATTCAATTCTGCGAAGAAACAAAATTACAAAATCATCGATGCTACCTGCCCCATGGTCAAAGAAATCCACAAAATTGCCTCTGATATGGAAAAAAAAGGTTACAGAATAATAGTTATCGGAGATAAAAAACATGACGAAGTGCGCGGGATTACCGGACAGTTAAAAAATAAAGCCTTGGTCATTGATAACTCCTTACATATTCCGCTTACAAAGATTAAATCCACTAAAAAAGCCTGTGTGGTCGTTCAATCTACACAAAACCTGGAAAATGCTTTGGCTATTATTAAAGAACTTAAGAAATATATACCAGACCTGAGATTTTTTAATACTATATGCAGGCCCACGCAAATAAAACAAGCGGAAATAAGAAATATGCCTAAGCAGAATGATTGCATGATAATAATCGGGTCAAAAAAGAGTGCGAATACCAAAAGGCTCTATCAAATATCCAAGAGTTTAAATAAAGAAAGCTTTTGGGTTAATTCAAGGAAAGAAATAAAGCCTGTATGGTTTAAAAATGCTAAAAGCGTAGGAATAACTGCAGGGGCATCCACTCCTAAAGAAACAATAGATGAAATTGTTGGCTACATCCTATCGCTTAAGGGTAACTCTTAACCTGAAGCTAATTTTCTTTATTTATTAAATCAGTGACTATCCTAGAGCTTGCGATAACTACAGGCAGGCCTCCTCCGGGCTGAGTGCTGGCCCCAACAAAATAGACATTCTTTAATTTCCGGCTAAAATTCGCAGGCCTAAAAAAAGCGCTCTGCATAAGATTATGGGCCAAGCCAAAGGTTGCCCCGTATTTAATATTATAGCGTTTAATGAAATCCTCGGGATAAAACTTATGCTCTACCTCAATTAACTCTTCTAAATTTATACCGAAGGTCTTATTAATCTTATCAAAAACAGCATCTCTTATTAGCTTCTCTTTAGAGAGCATGCCTTCTTTCGCATTTTTTAAGTTAGGTACGGGAACCAGTATATAAAATATATCCTTTCCTTCGGGGGCTAAAGAATGATCAGTAACTGTGGGAACATGTACATAAAAAGAAGGGTCGCTTGAAATAACTCCGTTACTAAAGATCTCATTTAAATTTTTGTTTAAATTAGAAGCAAAAAATAGATTGTGGTGCGCAGCTTGAAGTACCTTCTTTTTAAGCCCAAGATACAAAAGATAAACCGAACAAGAATATTTATAATCAGGTATAACCTGCTTAAGAAGCTTTTCTTGGGCATAGGAATAGTCTGAATTAATAACCACCTTATCAAATGTCAATTCCTCATTATTAACCTTAATCTTTACCTTCCTACCAGAAACCACCTCCCTTACCTCAGAGTTATAGTGAAATCTGGCCTTGAGCTTCTTTGCCATTTTCTCAAGAGCAAGAGGTATTTGATACATACCACCCGTAGGATGCGCGATCTTCTGTATATGGTCGGTATAAGTAATTATGCTATAAAATGCCGGGGCCTGATAAGGAGAAACACCCATAAACATTGCCTCAAATGTAAAAGCATAGCATAACTTATCGCTCTTAAAGAATTTACGCGCCAGGGCCCAATAGGATTCAAATACACGTATTTTATTTACCAAAGGCCAGTAAGCAGGATTTAAAAGCGCGGACGGGGCAAAACACTTATACAAAAGAGGCTTAACCAAGTTATACAAGCGCTCTGTTTCTACAATGAACCGCTCATAAGAAAGATGGCTTTCTTTTTCTAGCCTATTAAGCTCATTTTTGGTTTTATCCAGATCTTTATATACCGTAAGTGAATCTCCATCCGGATAAAATATCTTATAATTGACGTCTAGGACCCTTAAATCAAGATAATCCTTAATATTTTCTCCGCAATAAGAGAATAACTCTTCGAAGAAATCCGGCATGAGCACAAAAGAAGGCCCCATATCAAATTTAAATCCGCTATCCTCCAAAATATTATTCCTGCCCCCGCAAACAGGAAGCTTCTCAAAAACATCTACATCATATCCGTCATGAGCAAGCCTGGCAGCAGCTGATAAACCACCTACCCCGGCACCTACAATAGCTATTTTCTTACTTGCCATCTACCATCCTCTCTGCTTGGTCCCAGTCATCTTTTTCGGTTCCAGAGGGCCTACCCTTATCTTCCCAAATCTTTTGAGCTAATTTTTTAATCTTTTCCAACCTCTCCATGTGGATTTCATCGACAATCCTGTTATAAATCCAGGCAAGGACAAATCCGAATACGCTTGCGTAAATAAACCCCCAAATTGCTGAGAAAATATTGCCTAAAACCGTAGGGCGATAACCGACATAAACCATAGACATAAGCCTTAAAAGAAAATTGCCCCAGAAAAACAACATGTTGCATATACCTAAGATAAAAATCAACCCTCCCCAAGCAATACCCAAAGCTAAACCAAAGGCTTTAGCATTAATTTTGTTCATACACCCTCCTTGTATTATTATGTTGCTCTTCTAAAACGTTGGTTTATATTATTCGTAG
>CAZAPC010000110.1:0-3316 GCA_964486875.1 uncultured Planctomycetales bacterium | reverse complement strand
AAATTAGGAAGTCAATAATAATTTAATCTATTTAGCAGATTAATCTTTCCACCAAGCGCTTCTTTGGGCTTCAACTGCCCAAGGAGTAAAGGGCGGCATATTATTGAAGCTGAAATCTGTATCATAAACCCAGTTTCTATTTGGTGCGCTATATTGTGGGCTTCCATATTGCCAGTCACCCTGGGCAATTTGACTATTCCACAACTCCACAAAAGAACCCCTGATGGATAAGGTTTTTCCAGACCATCCTTCATGGAGGCGGGGATAATTTTCCAATCCGCCATTGTAATGGCCTGAAGTGGTATTATCCACTCCCGCAATAAAGGCGGTGTTGATTGTAGTGTTAGTGGCGGTTCTGCTGCCTAGGCCTCCGGAGCTGTTAGCGTCATTCCAATTATTCGAAAGAAGGTTTACCGAATCCCCAATTACTGCAGTGGCTTTTTTGCTAACTGTATTATAATCGCCCTGTATGTAAATGGGGTCATTTGAAACAACCGTTAAGCCACTGGCCCTATAAATCTCTGAGCCATTAATCAAGCGTATCCCCGGTTCTTCAGTGCTACCCGCATCATCTCTAGTAGCATAGATCAGGCCATTGCTCGGTAAATGATTAGAATACGGGGTGCCATTTGGCTTATAATATCCCACTCCCGCTAATTTTTTAAGGTCAATATTGGTCATCCGTATATACTTACCTTCGCGGTTATTATAAAAATCCCTATCGGTTATGATAGTACCCGTTGGTATATCGGTGCCCTCGGTAAGAACTTGACTGTCCTGCCTAATTACTCCATTCTCTATTATTATGTCGGCATTGTCAGCATAATAACCGTCGGGCTGAATAGAACCCACTATAGGTGTAGAGAGTTTGGTTACTCCGTGAACACTGCTTTTAGCCGTACCATTCCAGCGGCTTTGCGATTCGCTAAACCAATTCGGGCTATCGCTGTCTAAATCGTCCATCTCAAAATAAGCGCCGGTGCCTGCTTTTCTGATATCAACATCACCCTTCATCGTTCTGCCATCCTTGGGTCGGTTATAGATATTACCTGCAGAATGCAAATATTCACTGTTAATAGTAAGTGTCTTTCCATCGGAATCTAAATAAATATCATTGTTGCTATGTATCCTACCCGCAAAAGTCATATTTGACCCGGGCAGTATCTCTAAATCATCACTATAAAATACCGCGTGTTGAAAGGTATAAATTACTCTCAGAACAATAGCCTGGTTAAGCGTTACAACTATACTGCTATTTGCCGGATGCTGGCAGGTAGAGTTTACAATATAAGTTTTCACCCCGACAGCGGTTCCATCGGGGTCGGTAATCTGGCGCATACTGGCTTCGGCTTCTGTAATAAATGAATTAACTTGTGCACCCGTTGGAAATACAGGTGAATTTGCATAAACAGTAGCGATGGCTCCTGTTGCCGGATAACGCGCTTCATTCGGCTGTATTTGAAAATTAGCAATGGCACTAATAAATTGATTTATGGCGTCCTCTAGGCCTCCTTCGGTTAAATAAAAGGCCTCCTTTTGCAATCTTTGCCGCTCTAACATCGATCTCTCACTCATAATTTTAACAAAAAGAGGGGAAGATAAGATGGTAAAAAAGACAATGGTCAAATAGGCGAGAATGAGGGCCTGTCCGCCCCTTCTGCTTATTTTTCTCACCAATATCTTAAGCATCTTCAATAAAGTGCCCATGTTTTCCCCTCTCATTGGTTTCTCAATTTCACTATAGATGTCAGGGTTACAGATACGGTCTTATTCTGTGACGTAGGTCTTTCTAATGTGAGAACAATCTTTAATTCGTTATTATACAAATCAGGATTAATAGAATTATCTTCAAATTCTATTAAAGTCACATCATTAGCGATAATATATTCGTTGCCTTTTTCTAAACGGCGCAATTTTTTTAACCCAGGGATATATTGATATTGAATTTTATTACTTTTATCCCATTCAGTTTTACCAATAGCATCAATAATGAGACCATTGTCATCTTTATCAATCGGTAAATAAAAATCAACGGATTTATTATTGGGTTTGGAGGGAATAGATAAATTTGGAGAAGGGGTTTCACTTGAAGTACGCGTTGTCTTTTGCAGTTCTTGCGTCATATAACTCATCGCATTACGGGCAATAGAGCGCAAATCACTCTGAGTAGTAATTAGCTGCCAGAGGTTTGAGCCATTTATGAAGAAAGATAACATTATCGCGCTTATAGCAACTAATATACTAGTTGCTATAAGTACTTCCATCAGCGTAAAACCCTTATCGCTTTTAATACGCTTCATGTTCATTTTATTCTTACCTTGTCCTCTTAGTAACTAAATATTTTGTACGACTTGTCCCTTTCTTATCCTGCCAACTTACACTTGCGGTGATTTCTAAGGGGTCACTGTTCGGATTAATATAGGAAACTACAATATGTTCGTCTGCCAAGACATAGCCGCCTACGACTGTAGCATAGTCGTTACTGGTTGAACCGTCAGAAACTCCATCGGGGAAATCTACGCCTATATTGCTAAAAGGCGCACATTTAATTGCTTCCATTATATTGGTTAAATGTGTCATGGCAATGGTTTCTTCTTTACTTATCTCTGACAAACCAAGGCTCGATAGATAAAACTGTATAATAGCCGCGGTAGCAAAGACAAGAATTGCGATTGATACTAATATTTCTACTAAAGTCATGCCTTTCTTATTACCTCTAATCTTCATATTTACCCCTCAATTGTGCCTGAACACTATGTTTTGATTTTACTACAAATGAAGACCATCTGCAATCGTTTTCTGGGGATTCTCACCTCGGACCTACGGCAAGCTGGGTATCCTCGCGGGGGAGCCAGAAATGGAAAAGCCCACCGAATAAAATCGATGGGCTTTTTAGAATTTGGCTCCCTCTAAGCGACGATATTAGAAATTATTTTAAAGGAGCAATGGTTATTTAATGCGTTTCGCTTGGGGAGTCAAGACTTGGGATGCAGGCGCTTGAGCTAATTTCCTTCTAAGGCAACTCTAATCTCGTATGCAACCTTATTTGCTTTCTGGTGCTTAGTGGTAATGCTAAGGCGCGCAAGATTCGCTTGCAACGGTCTTGTATTCTGGCGCTTGAGAGCCAGCAAAAAGGCAAATTTTGGGTGCGGGCAAAATTTGCCTTTTTGCCAAACTCCCCAAAAATTTAAATGCTTCAAAAGAGCAGGCGAAAAGTTGAATGGGATTATTTATATACTACCAATAAGTAGCAACAATGTCAATATATTATTGCTACCTTTGAGTAGTCGACTTATAGGTAGTCTTTGTTATAATA
>CAZAPC010000109.1:1346-3458 GCA_964486875.1 uncultured Planctomycetales bacterium | reverse complement strand
TAACACCTAGGATACATCATTATCCTAAGTGTTGCACTTCATTATTGAACTCGTGTTTTTGGATTTTTCTGCATGTCCCGATTATTGCTGTTTTAGCTATAAAGATAAAAATTCAACTATACTCTCAATGAAGAGCCCGGGTTGCTCAATCTGAAAGGAATGAGACGCATTTTCAAGGCGCAGAGGTTTAACAAAAGGTATCTTATCTGTCAATAGCTGCGTTTCTTCCAAAGTGACTAACATATCTTTTCCTCCTGCTATCAGCAGAGCCACTGACTTAATCCTACTTAATCTCTCCTGTGAACTAAAATTGCTCAAAGCCTCAAGCTGCAGTTTGAATCCTTCCGGAGTTACCAGAAACGGATAACTTAAAGCAGATCTTACGGCTGATTCAATATTTCTTTTATCACTAAAATACTCCGGTGTAAAAATCAAACGAAAGAAATCCCTGATAAATAACTCGTAATTTCCGCTCTCTAAAGTTTTAAACAAACTGCCGAATAACGATTTGTTTTTCGGGGAAACAACAGCACAGGTATTCGCCAAAATCAGCTTATTTACTCTTTCCGAATACTCTATTGCTATTTCCTGCGCAATGCATCCACCCATTGAATGGCCTAAAATATCCGCCTTATCAATCTTCAATTCATCGAGAAGGGAAACCGTATCAAGAGCTAACGTGGAAATTTGGAAATTTTCCGAGGGGTATCGCGTCCTGCCGATGCCGCGATTATCAAAAATAATTACTTTAAAACGTTTCGCCAAACCACTAAGGACCGGCTGCCAACTCTGGCTGTCGCTTGCAAGCCCTGCGATAAGGACAAGCGGGCTACCGCTACCATGAATCTCGTAATAGCAGTCTATATTATTTATCCCGGCAAATGGCATATACTGATTGTGCTTATATTATAGAACCAAATTGGGGATTTTCAAGAAAATTCAGGCATTGAAGAAATAATTACCATTAAAGGAGGCCTTTTTTCTTGGCTGTAAAATAGATATTGCAAAAAGGACAGGCCCGGCTCCAGAGGAGAACTGATTTGGCAAACCGCGAATGCGGAAACTTGCAGGAGATGACGCAAAAAGACCCGGTATTCCGGTATATCCTATTTGTGCCGATATTTCACAACCCTCACCTTTTCCAGAGTAATTAAACCCTCCTCCACTACTTCATCAAGATGAACTAATAACTTATTCAGATTTTCTTCAGTATCCACCAATTCGATCACGACAGGAAGATCTTCCGAAAGACGTAACAACTTTGCCGTATGCATCCGGCTATCTGCTCCAAATCCCATAATTCCACGTGTCACCGTAGCTCCTGCTAAATTCATTTCCCGCGCCTTAACAACAATATGTTCATAAAGAGCCTTGCCTTTATAATTATCCGATTCTCCAATAAATATCCTCAACAACATTCCCTCTTCAGGCAATTTCATTACAACACCTCCTTTATTTGTAAACGGCTAATAGCGTTTTTGACGCAACATATCCTAAAAATACAGCGCCAACACTCAATATAACTGAAGAAAACATGTTCATAAGCGCAATTCGATATTCGCCGTCCCGCATAAGGTTAAAAGTCTCAAGACTAAATGTGGAAAAAGTAGTGTAACCACCGAGAATTCCGATAAAAACAAACATTCTCGTGTTCGGCGAAAAACTAAACCGGTCAACGATCCCCCATAAAAAACCTATCATGAAAGATCCGGTTACATTCACGACTAATGTGCTTATCGGAAAAACTCCGCCTGAAAATCTGTAATCAAGCCCACCCATAACATAACGCAATATAGTTCCAATAGCTCCACCTATTCCAATAATAAATATTCTCCACATAAACTGATACTCCTTTTATTTAAAAATAGTATTCGCCACAATAAACGACGCAAAAACAATCGAAACCATAGACATAAGCTTGATTAAAATATTAAGTGAGGGCCCGGATGTATCTTTGAAAGGATCCCCCACTGTATCACCGACTATACTTGCCTTATGGGTCTGCGACCCCTTACCACCGTGCCTGCCGCCTTCAATATACTTTTTTGCGTTATCCCAAGCGCAACCGGCATTTGCCATCATTACAGCCAATACAAATCCTGAGACAAGCGC
>CAZAPC010000109.1:0-1336 GCA_964486875.1 uncultured Planctomycetales bacterium | reverse complement strand
CAACCTCCGCTTCAAGCCCCATAAATATTCCTGTCAATATAGGAGCAACTATGGCGAGCATCGCCGGAAGAATCATCTCTTTTTGCGCGGCGCCGGTCACGATACTTACGCATCTTGCATGGTCAGCTTTCGCTTTGCCTTCCATTAACCCTGTTATTTCCTTAAACTGCCTTCTTACTTCATCTACGATTTTTCCCGCTGCGCGCCCCACTGCTCCCATAGTCAAAGCGCAGAATAAAAACGGGAGCATTCCCCCGATGAATAAGCCGCCGATTAAACGCGGGTTCATAAAATTCATATCCATTGTCTTACCCAAAGAGACAATTTTATCGTTATAAGCAACTATTAAAGCCAACGCTGTGAGAGCTGCTGAGCCGATCGCAAAACCTTTGCCTGTTGCTGCCGTAGTGTTACCTAAAGCATCCAAAGCATCAGTGCGCTTCCTTACTTCAGGCCCAAGATGCGACATTTCAGCATTGCCTCCTGCGTTATCGGCTATGGGGCCGTAAGCATCAGTAGCTAAAGTTATCCCGAGCGTAGATAACATACCTACCGCAGAAATACCTATACCATAAAGCCCGGAGTTACAATTCGAGGCACCACCGGTAAAATAAAAACTCGCCAATATCGCAGCCGTAACCAAAAGCACGGGTATTGCCGTAGAAAGCATTCCTACAGATAAACCTCCGATAATAACTGTCGCAGCTCCAGTTAAAGCATTCTTAGCAATAGAACGTGTCGGCGGATATTTGTCTGAGGTAAAATATTCAGTGGAAAGGCCGATAAGCAACCCGGCTGCTAAACCGGAGATAATCGCCCAATATACACCCATATGTTCCTGCCCTAAAGTAAATCTTACTATCGGATAAGAAAAGATGGCAATAAGCGCCGCGCTTGAAAAGATGCCCCGGCGTAATGCTTTTAGCAATACCCCCTGTTCTGCTTTTTCCCCTGACTTAACAAAAAAAGTTCCAATAATCGATGCAATAACTCCGACAGCTGCCATAACCATAGGCACAGTTACCCCGGCAATTCCTAAACCCGCTGCCACTGCCAAAGCCATAGTAGCAACGATGGAGCCTACATAAGATTCATAGAGATCTGCCCCCATCCCGGCGCAATCGCCGACGCAATCGCCAACGTTATCTGCGATAACCGCAGGGTTACGCGGATCATCTTCAGGGATTCCTGCTTCCATCTTACCAACTAAGTCTGCGCCCACATCCGCGGCCTTAGTAAAAATTCCGCCGCCGACTCTGGCAAATAACGCCTGAGAGCTTGCGCCCATACCAAAACAAAGCATCGTAGAAGTAATTGCGCCGATTTTATCTATACC
>CAZAPC010000108.1:0-3475 GCA_964486875.1 uncultured Planctomycetales bacterium | reverse complement strand
ATATTGTTGTCAGACCAATAAATTTTTTAAAGGAAGTAAGGGTGGAGCTGAGCAAGGTGGCATGGAGTACGCGCAGGGAGCTTTTGGCGTCCACGGTAGTAGTTATTGTAGTGACAATAATTTTAGGCGTGTTTATCGGGCTCATTGATGCGGTACTCACTAAACTATTAACTTTACTTTTTAGATAATGAAAAGCTGGTACGTTGTTCATACTCAAACAGGGTTAGAAGATAAAGTAAAGACTTCTTTGGAGAACAAAATTTCTGCTTCCGGTATGCAGGACTTCATATCAAGCGTAGTTATACCTACTGAACAAATATCTGAAATCCGATCTGGAAAGAAGAAGATCTCTCAGAGGAAGTTCTTCCCGGGTTATCTTCTGGTTGAGATGGAGCTAAACGAACAGACCTATCTTTTTGTCAAAACCGCCCCCGGAGTAACAGGCTTCATAGGCTTAGGTAAAAAACCAATGCCTCTTCCTCAATCAGAGGTGGATAATATTTTAAGGAAGACTAAGGATACGCAGGCAAAACCAAGCCCTAAGGTAGTTTTTGAAAAGGGTGAACAGGTGAGGGTTACTGACGGGCCATTCCAGAATTTTAACGGCACAATAGACGAGATACATCCTGAAAAGGGCAAGATTAAGGTCAGTGTTTCTATATTCGGTAGGGCTACCCCCGTTGAATTGGAATACTGGCAGGTGGAGAAGATATAATGGCAGTAAAAAAAGCAATTAAAGCACAAATTAAGCTGCATGTCCCCGCGGCCCAGGCTAACCCCGCGCCTCCTGTCGGTCCGGCATTAGGCCAGCACGGAGTCAATATAATGCAGTTTTGCAAGCAGTTTAACGAGCAGACTAAGGGAAGAGACGGTCTTATACTTCCGGTTGTGATAAATGTTTACGAAGACAGGAGTTTTACTTTTATTATTAAGAGCCCGCCTTCTTCGGTTTTGCTTAAGCGCGCGGCAAATTTAGCTAAGGCTTCAGGAACCAGCGGTAAGGAGATAATCGGCAAGGTTACAAAAAAGCAGGTTGAAGAAATCGCAAAACAAAAGATGTCCGATTTAAATACATCGGACATGGGACAGGCGGTAAAAGTTATTACCGGAACTGCCCGTAGTATGGGTATAGTTGTTGAAGGCTAGGAGATAAGCAATGAAGGCTCGCAGCAAAAGATATAAAGAATCTGAAAAACAGGTAAGCAAAGAAAAAGTTTATCAGCTTAAAGAGGCAATCGCCGCTTTGAAAAAGATGTCGCCTGTAAAATTCGACAGCTCAGTAGATCTGCATTTTCATTTACTGGTTGATACAAAGAAGTCGGATCAGATGGTCAGGGGGACAGTAATATTGCCGCACGGTACAGGGAAAAAAGTCAGGGTTGCGGTTTTTTGCAAAGGGGAGCATGAAAAGATAGCCCGCGGAGCAAATGCGGATTTTGTCGGAGGGATAGAGCTTATCGATAAGGTTTCCGGCGGTTTCATGGATTTTGACTGTGTGATTGCTACCCCGGAGATGATGAAGGATCTAAGCAAGTTAGGTAAAGTTTTAGGGCCGCGAGGACTAATGCCCAGTCCCAAAACCGGGACAGTAACCAATGATATCTTGAAAGCTATCGAGGACGTAAAAAGGGGCAAGGTTGAATTCCGGGTGGATAAACAGGGAGGAGTTCATTTAGCAGTAGGAAAACTTTCTTTTGGCGAAGAGAAGCTTTACGATAATGCCTTTAAGGTTATTGAGGCTTTAAGTGAGGCTAAACCGGCATCGGTTAAGGGTAAATTTATACGCAGCCTTTCAATTACAACTTCAATGAGCCCGGGGTTAAACCTGGCAATATAAAATATGAAGAAACTGGGATTAGTTTTTAAAGAAGCTTCGGAAAACAGGATTAAAAGTTCCCTTAAAGAGTCCGAAGCTGTTTTTATTGTTAGATATTCGGGAGTAGCCAGCCCTGACCTCTCTTCTCTAAGGCAGGTATTAAAAGGGGCAAAGGCATCTCTTTTTGTGGTAAAAAACAGTGTAGCGCGCAGGGCCTTAAAAGATTCCGGGCTGGAGGTTTTAGTAAAAAATATAGAGGGCCCATGCGGAATGGTATTTATAAAGAATGAACCTGTGGCAATATCGAGATCTCTATTTGATTTTATAAAAGAGCACGAGCAATTAAGGGTAGAGGGCGGCTCATTAAAGAATAAGGTATTAGAAAAAACAGATATAGAGGCAATGTCAAAGTTGCCATCAAAAGAAATTTTAAGAGCGCAGGTTGTTATGACATTAAATTCGCCGATATCAGGTTTAGTAATTACGTTGAACCAGGTATTGGCGAAATTTGTTTATTGTATAGATCAGATAAAACAGAAAAAATCAAGTTAAAAGGAGGAAGCAAATGGCAAGTGTAAAATTAGATGATATGATTAAATCCATAGAGGAGATGACGGTTCTGGAGTTGGCGGATTTAGTCAAGGCCCTTGAAGAGAAATTCGGGGTTAAGGCAAATATGCCGATGATGGCTGCTCCAGTTGCAGGGGCTGCTGCCGGAGCTGCGCAGGCAGCCGAAGAGAAGACTGCATTTACGGTTGTTTTAGCTGCCACTGGTGCAAATAAGATCGCTGTTATTAAGGAGGTACGCACTATAACTAATCTTGGCTTAAAAGAGGCCAAGGATCTAGTTGATGGAGCCCCTAAGCCGGTAAAGGAAGGCGCAACCAAGGAAGAGGCTGAAGAGATTAAGAAAAAACTTGAAGCCGCAGGTGCAACCGTAGAATTAAAATAGTTATTAAGCGACTGCTGCCAGTGTTGTGGCAGCGAGATAAGGGAAAAATTTATGATCAAGCGTAAAAGCTTTGCTAAGCTTAAAGAAGTTTATAATATTCCGAACCTGTTAGATGTCCAACTAGAGGCCTTCCGTGAATTTTTGCAGTTGGATACACCCTTGGCAGAGAGAAAAAACCAGGGCCTACAGGAAGTGTTTTCCGAGATTTTCCCTATAGAGAGCGCAAACCGGGCAGTAAAGCTTGAATTTATAAGCTATTCTTTAGGCAAGCCAAAATACAATATTTCTGAGTCTAAAATACGCAGCCTTACGTACGCGCTTCCGCTTAAGGTAAAATTCCGCCTGACAACTCCTAAGGAGACTAAGGAGCAGGATGCTTATTTTGGAGAGCTCCCCTTAATGACTGAGACCGGGACTTTTATTGTTAATGGAGATGAACGTGTGGTAGTAAGCCAGCTGCAGAGATCTCCCGGTGTATCTTTTGAGGAGGAGGATCATCCAACAGGAAAGAAAATATTCTATGGCAGAGTCATTCCGTATCGCGGGGCGTGGCTTGAATTTAAATACGATCTTACCGAGACTGTACTGGCCTACGTGGACCGTAGAAGGAATTTTCCAGCTACGCAAATCTTAAGAATCCTAGGTTTTTCAGAAGACAAAGATATAATTTCCGCATTCGGTAAGGAGTACCCCGAGATCACCAATAC
>CAZAPC010000107.1:0-3514 GCA_964486875.1 uncultured Planctomycetales bacterium | reverse complement strand
GTCTTAGGCTTATATTCCCCATAAGAAGATTTCATTTTTTCTTTTACTAAATCTTTTAACTCTTCCCTCTTAAAATAACCTAACTCACTCTCAGGAACATTGAGGATCTTAGCCGCAGCCGAGCGATAAGCTTTATCCTTGTTTCCTTGCATTACTCTGCCTACGCCTGTTAATACGGCTTCTAGTGTCCCGGCTATTCCTGTAGGATCATCACTTAAGGCTTGCCTTGCGGCGAAAGAATCTCCTATAATTGGCATTTTTATTCTCCTTCTTAATTCTGATTTGCGTTTATTATTTTACTGGCAAAACTAGCAACTGGGCTTTCTCTTCCTTTGTTTACTCCTAGCAATCCGGTTGCTACTTTATGAATCATACCGCCTAACTTCTCAATCAATCCTGGCTTCTTCTCTTCTTGTCTTACTGGCATGAATGGCATATTAAAACCCCCTTTGTGCTCTGATCATTTGTGCGATAATCTCCCCAATATTTATTCTTTCTCTAAGAGCCGGCATAGGAACAGGCTGCGGCCCATCACCGCCTACTAAAGAAGGCTTAGAAGCCATAGCCGGAGTTTGTTTTTGTTCTTCATTCCCCTGGCTCTTTAACATTTTCCCGGCCATCTCTTTTATTTTAGCTATAGCAGAACTTCCTGTAGAAGCTCCCTGTGATGTTTGAGAAGCGAATACCGGACTACCGCCGATATTTGCTACAGGACTACCCATTCCGGCAGTAGATGCATAACTCCGCCTGGATTCATAAACATACCGGCGCCTTGAGCCGTTTGTCCAAAAGTTACAGGCTTACCGGCTACAGTAGTTACTACCTTACCAAGAGTGCTTGCAGATTGTCCGGCTGTTTGACCGGCAGTTGCTCCGGCTTGTCCGCCACCATGCAACATCTTGCTTGCAGCATTACCTATCATGCTGCCAAATTTAGAAACAGCATTTGCGGCTGTTCCGGCTGCTTTGCCTACTGCTCCGCCGACTGCCCCGGCAGTATTAGATAAAGCACTTCCTATCGTTCCGGCAGCCTTAGCTATCCCGGCTCCTACTGTCCCTAGCGTGCTTCCTACTGCTCCGGCAGCCGCACCTAATCCACTACCTACTGCTCCGGCGGCTGACCCTACAGCGCTTCCAACTGCTCCTAATACCGGTAATAAAAAGTGCCCTTTGTTATTTAATCCAAGCGAATACCATTTCATTTTTTACCCCCCTAGCATAGATCCTATCGGATTCATCATTTTTTGAATTACTGAATAAATTGGTTTTGGCTGTTTTACCTTTTCTGCATAATACGGCTCTCTCGCTAACCCGGAAGATAAGCTTGCAATCTGTAACGGATAATCCTGGGTAGCGCGTAGCCATTCATTATAAATTGCGTCATTTCTGGCTTGAGCTAACATCCTCTCTAAACTGCCATAAGTTTGTAAAGCTTCTGCTTTAGCTAATGGCTGCATTTCTTCATACTGCCCTAATTGAGCAGCTAAAGGAACAGTAGATAATCTGCGCGCTCTTTCTGTTTCTGACATCTGCCCTAATAGCTTATTCATAGCTATACCGGTATCAGTAGCAGCTGTCCCTTGCTCGCTTAATCTTGCTCCACCCCAAAATCTACCACCGCCAGCAGCCATATCAGAGATATTATTCTGGACATCAGCCAAATTCTTAGCTGCTTCTGCTTTTACAGCCTGGTAATAAGGGCTTGAAGAAGGATCGTATTGTCCTGTCATGGTCTTGCGGACTTCCTCATTAGCCAATTTCATACCCTCAGAAGAACCTTGATCTATGTATTTCTGCAGCCAATTAAGCGATTCTTTTTCCTGTTGAGTGGACGGAGCGACAAACTCTCCGGAATACTGCGGAGCGGATTGCCCTATCTGCCCCTTAAGCCAGCTTATCAAGGGCTCCCTTACATCCTTATAAGGATCTGCTACTGCCTGATACTGCGGAGTTACCTCTTTAGATTTGAACATCTTAGACATTTTATTTCTCCTTTGTTAAGTCAAGCTTCAGAATAGTTGAATGAAATTCAAAGTGGTATTTTCTGATAAAAGCCTTAGGATCCCTGGCTGTAGCAAAATAAATCTGCGTTATATTATTCTCTTTAGCCCAAAGCTTCATCTTATTTAATAATTCAAATCCTATATATTTATCCTCTGAGCAAGGCTTTATAACGCAAAACTGAATAAATACGCAACGCTCGCCGTCAAATTCCTCTATGGAAGCATAAATAAAACCTAATATTTCTCCATCCCTGTTATCTATATAAGCCTTAGTATTCTTCTGATTCAATGTTAAGAACATGAATCTTTTTAACTTTTCAATCGGAGTATTAGGCACTATTTCCGCAAGCTTGATAACCTTAGGCATAAATAGCGGATTAGTAAATTCCATAATCATAACGAAATCTCCTTGAAATCGTATCCGCCGCTTCCTGTCCCAACGCCAAGATAAAGCTTATCCGCGCCTGTGCCGGATCCTTTAAGCAATACCATTCTTCCCTGGTATTCCTTAGTTGCAGTCGGCAAAGAATCAACAACATCAATATTCTGCATACTACTTATATCATCAGAGATATTCCTATGAATCTTTGACAAAGCTTCCGCTAAGTCCTTGCAGAATTCTTTTACTGCTTCATCCTTGATATTATTAAACTCAGGAAAAGGGCTTAATGGCCGCGATAACTGGACTCTCATCTTATAGTCTTTCCTTTAGGAAATACATAATTTAGCCAACCGAGAATAGAAAAATGATTAGTAGCCTCTATCCTGGTCTTAAAGTTTTTAGCGTGTTTATTCCAGGTAATATTGGCTTTAATAATATCCCTGGCAGTATCAATCAAAGAAATAGTATTTGTTTCAGTTTCAAAGGTAAGGCTGTCATCTTTCTTGAGCTTAATTGTAATGCTCCCCGATATATCGCTCTTAATCCAATGCTGCTGTTTCCATAAACGCTTTTCTAAATCAGCCATCTTAAAATTCTGCCTTACACTCTCAAATACTCTATTATAAACATTTCCGTCGTCATTATATCCAATATCAGCTTTCCTCAGATATCCGTCATAACCGCCGTATGTAATAATCGGTGCTCCATCTAAGAAAGTCCGCTCGTCCCAATAGCCGTCTTGCTCATCAACATATAGATCGCCCCAAAAAGCGTCATCAACATATAAATCTGTAGAGTTAAGGTATTCTCCTATTGAACAGCAAGCTTGCTCTGAGTTATATTCCCAAATATATAGATTCTCATTAAGGTAATCCCAAACTATACAAGCGTTATTGTATGTAGGGTTTCCGTAAGGAATAAACCAGCGAATCTGGCTCTTAGCTTCAAACTGATATCCGAATACTTGAATTTCCAGGTTAGGGTCAAGGTTATTGGCATAAGGAGTAATAGGCTCGCTAATATCCTCTTCTGTGATTAGATTCCAAGAGTGAAATCTGTTATCCGGGCCGTAATAGAATATTTTACTGGTATGCGAACATATAGAATTAGACGCCCAAACTCCGGAGCAA
>CAZAPC010000106.1:0-3535 GCA_964486875.1 uncultured Planctomycetales bacterium | reverse complement strand
ATCAATGATTTTGCATTATAATAACTTTGAGCTGAAATTATCATTTATCTTGCCGCGGGACAGTCCCCTTCGGGAACATTTCCTGCAGGCTATACTTTAGCAAAATAATATGATTTACGATCATTTTCAAGAAGAAGCGATTAATTATATTAACCAGGGCTATTCGGTTATTGTCTCTGCTCCAACTGGCGCTGGAAAAACTGCAATTGCCGAACACGTAATCAGCACATCCCTGGAGAAGAAAATAGGGGTAATTTATACCGCTCCGATTAAAGCCCTTTCCAACCAGAAATTCCGCGATTTCCAGGTTCAATTTCAAGAAAACATAGGCATACTAACAGGAGATGTATCGTTAAATCCTTTTGCCCCGGTATTAATTATGACTACAGAAATATTACGCAATAAGATACTTGACGAGCCTGAATCTTTGCAAAAATACTCATGGGTTATCTTTGATGAAATACATTACATTGATAATCCTGAGCGCGGGACAGTCTGGGAAGAATCGCTCATATTCCTTCCTAAGCATATGAATATACTCGGGCTTTCTGCTACTATACCGAACATCAAGCAATTTGCATCATGGATTGAATCAATACATAATAAGCCTGTAAAATCTGTTATTGAAGAAAAGCGTCCGGTACCATTGCATTTCTTTTTTTCGGCTGGGAATGAAGTAGTAGATAAGATTGACCACTTAAAAAGATTCAGGTTTGCAAAGTCCGGGAGGATTTCTTCGCTCGTTAATTATATACGTAACCAGGATGGCCTACCTTGTATATACTTTGTTTTCGGCAGGAGAAGAGCGGAAGAACTGGCATCAGAATTAGCAAGTACTTGCTTTTTGAACAAAGATGAAAAAATTAAAATTACTGAATTATATACTTCTCTCTGCGAGCGCTTCGGCCTAAAATCTGACCGGACGGCGCAGGATTTATGCCAGCTTATTCAACAGGGCATTGCCTACCACCATGCAGGAATGCTGCCTACATTAAAAGAGGTAATTGAAAGACTCTTCACCAGCCGCCTCTTAAAAGCTATCTTTACCACAGAAACATTTGCATTAGGTATAAATATGCCTTCGCGCTCAGTTATATTTGACGGGCTACGTAAATTCTACGGAAAATACGTACGCAATTTAAAAACCCGCGACTTCTACCAGATGGCAGGCCGCGCAGGAAGACGCGGAATAGATACGGAGGGTTTTGTATATTCGCGGATCAACCTGCAAAGGATGAGAATCGACGAAGCAAAGAGGATAATTTATGGGCCTTCCGAAGAAGTAAGAAGCCAGTTAAACACCTCATACGCAACCATTCTTAATCTTTATAAAAAATATAGGGATGAATTGTTTAAAATTTACCCGCTATCTTTACATTATTTCCAATCGCGTAAGAGCGATCAGAAAGAGGCTTTAAGGTTAATCGAAGCAAAACTAAAACTCCTTAAGGACTGGGGGCATATACATGAAAATGTTTTGACGCAAAAAGGTGAATTTGCCAAGACTGCCTATGGCTATGAACTGATATTAAGCGAATTATACGACCAGCAGATATTAGAACAACTTAACGAGACTGAGTTGGGGATAGTTGCCGCGGCTTTAGTCTTTGAGCCAAGAAAAAACCAGCGCATTCCTTCAAGCCTTTCAAAATCTACCCGTAAGATTAAAAACATCTGTGAAGAAGTTTATGATAAGATAAAAAATAAGGAACAGAGATTCAGAATTTATCCTTTTAGCAAACTCCCCTATTTTCACCTTAGCACAACTATGGAAGCCTGGCTACGAGGAACAAGCTTTGATAAGATTCTGCGATTTAGCGATACGGACGAGGGTGAAATCGTGCGCTATTTTAGAATGAGCGTGCAGGTCTTACGTGAAATCTCCGAGGCAAAAGTCGCATCCTACATTTTAAAAGATAAAATCAAGGAGACTATCCGCGTCATCAACCGCGATGTGGTCGATGCAGAAAAACAGCTCCGCGAAGGCTAAATTCAATAACGGTTCTCAACTCAAAGCAAAAATCTCCCTTTTTTGGGGACACTTTTAGAACGAATTAAGAACCGTCCCTATTTTGTTTTTAGATAATCTCTTAAAATTTCTTTATGGTCAAAGGCAAAATCATATTTCTCTATTTCTTTTAGGCTTATAACCTTTAAACCTGCGGCATCATCTCCGGCTTTTGGGATTCCTTTTGCCTTAGCAGTAAAGACTGTACCGATTGTGTGAAAACGCGGGTCGCGCTTAGGGTTGGAATAAGTATGAAACTGTTTTATATCGTTTATATCCAGGCTTGTCTCTTCTTTTGCCTCTCTGACTACTGCTTCTTCAAGGCTTTCTCCGTAATCAACAAAACCACCGGGTAATGCCCAACCGAAAGGAGGATTACTTCGTTGAATAATAACTACCCCGCCATCTATTTCGATAATAGCATCAACTGTTGTAAATGGCCCGTTTTGGAGCTTATATAAAATATGCTCAAGATACCTTAATACCCCCTTCTCAAAAACCTCGTAGGCTTTTTTATCGTAAAGGCAAAAATTTATTTCTTTTAAACCGCTCTTTTCTTCCCTTAAATAACGCCACACCTCCTGCGCCATAATCTTGGCAGAGGCCAACAAAGAAAAACCGCCTACTCCGCAGCCTAATGCCGGGAAAACTATTGAATTAACTTTCAATTCATCGGCTATCTTTAAAGAATTCCTGCAGGAATTACGTATCTTAACTTCATCAGTCTTAAAATCCATACCCATAGTTGAGGCGTGGATAATATATTCGGCTTTTAAAGAACCGGCTGAAGTAAATATAGCTTCGCCTATATTTACAGGGCATTTCTTTACAGCCTCATCTTCAATAACTTTTCCACCTTTTTTCTTTATCGCTCCGGCAACCCCGCCCCCCATTAAACCTTTATTGTTTGCGGCATTCACAATTGCATCCGCCTTAAACTCGGTAATATCACCCATTACAACTTTTATCTCGGTATCTTTAATTTTCATAATAAATTACTCCCCTATTATTTTAACTAGAACCCGCTTTTTACGCTGACCGTCGAATTCTCCGTAGAAAATCTGCTCCCATGGGCCAAAATCCAGCTTTCCGTTGGTAATTGCGCAGACTACATCGCGACCCATAATCGTTCTTTTTAAATGCGCATCGCCATTATCTTCGCCGGTTAAATTATGCTGGTATTTTTCCTTTCCGTAAGGAGCCAGCTTTTCAACCCAAGCTGCAAAATCCTTATGCAGGCCTGATTCGTCATCATTTATGAACACGCTGGCCGTGATGTGAGATGCATTGACCAAGCACAGCCCTTCCTTGACGCCGCTCTTCGCCACCGCCTCTTCTACCTGGGGGGTTATGTTGATAAATTCCTGCCTGTTTTTAGTGTTGAACCAGAGATATTGGGTGTGGGATTTCATTGCTTAAACTACCCCTTTGATATTATTTGTATTCTTTAGAATAAATTCTCGGAATCTAATAAATTTAGTCCTTTCTAAGTTTGCAGATACGCTATTCTTTTGGATTGTTACATAA
>CAZAPC010000105.1:0-3655 GCA_964486875.1 uncultured Planctomycetales bacterium | reverse complement strand
AGCAACCTGAGAGGTATGCCCTAAAGCAAAAGTGCGAAATAATCCTTGCTTGACTAAAATAAGATTTATGTTGCAACGGGGCAAGCCATTTGCTATCATTCTTTTATGAATAAAGTTAAAGTAGCGGTAATCGGGACAGGGCACCTAGGCAGTATCCACGCCAGGTTATACAAAGAAATCCCCGGCTGCTCGCTTGAGGCGATATGCGACACGAATAAAAAGGCCCTGGATACGGTATCCAAAGAACTTAAAGTTCCGGGGGTCTCTGACTATAGCAAACTCTACGGTAAGGTCGACGCAGTAAGTATCGCCACTCCCACTAGGATGCATTTTAAGGTTGCTGCTGATTTTTTAAATAATAAAATACATGCCCTGGTAGAAAAGCCATTCACCCCTACCATTGAAGAAGCGGATGAGTTGATAAAAATAGCCGCGGAACACGGCTTAATCCTGCAGGTTGGCCACATTGAAAGGTTTAACTCTGCCTTTAATGCAACAAAGAAAATAATCAAAGATCCTAAATTTATAGAATGCCACCGTCTCTCTCCCTTCCCTAACCGTTCGCTTGACGTAGGCGCGGTACTGGACATAATGATCCACGATATAGATATAATCCTGGGGCTGGTTAATTCCCCTATAGAAAGAATAGAGTCAGTAGGAGTTAACGTGCTCACGCATTTTGAGGATATTGCCAATGCCAGGATAACTTTTAAGAACGGTTGCGTAGCAAACCTGACTGCCAGCCGCGTATCCGAGGAAGTAATGCGCAAGATCCGGATATTTCAGGAGAATACTTACATATCCCTGGATTATAAGAATGCGCAGGCTAAAGTTTACCGCAAGGGTTTCCTAAAAATCTCAAAAGAAGACCTGCCTATTGAAAAAGAACAACCTCTCAAAAAAGAACTTGAATCTTTTATTGAGTGCGTGCACGAGAACAAAGAACCGCTGGTTAGCGGAAAGGTTGCTCGTGAAGCGTTAAAATGCGCCTTAGAGATCCAAAACCAGATATGGAACAAAAAAAGATCCTGATAATATGCGGAGAGGCCTCGGGAGAAATACATGCCGCCGGGCTAATAGAGGAATTAAGAAAATTAAGCCCTGATATAAAAGTTTCCGGCACAGGCTCAGAATTATTGCGTAGCAAAGGAGCTGAAGTCTTCTACGACATTAAAGACCTTGCGGTCATGGGCTTCTTCGACGTTTTTAAGAAACTTCCTAAGTTTTTCGCTTTAAAAAAATTAATCTTATCTAAAATCAAGGCTGAAAACCCTAACGCGGTTATTTTTGTTGATTTTTCCGGGTTTAACTTAAGGCTTGCCAAAGAAATCAATAATACTACCACAACTATTTACTACGTCTCCCCGCAAATCTGGGCATCGCGACCGGGCAGGATAAAAACTTTGAAGAAATACATCAGGAGGATCATAGTATTGTTTAAATTTGAACGGGAGTTTTATAAAGAACGCAAAGTAGAAGTTGACTGGGCAGGGCATCCCCTTCTAGATACTGTTAAGCCAACCCTGCAGAAAAAAGAACTATTAAATAACCTTAAACTAGTTGAAGGAAAAACTACCATTGCTCTTTTCCCCGGATCAAGAAAACAGGAAGTAAAAAGAATCCTGCCGATTATGCTTAAAAGCAGTAAAATTATCGGCAAAAACCTGGAATCGCAATTTATAGTCGCTAAATCATCACAGGTTGACTGGCATATTTACAATACTATCATTAATAATTCAAAGCTGGACGTAAAAATAGTTGAAGGAAAACCGTATGATTGCATGAATATTGCGCACTTCTGCCTCGTCTGCTCCGGGACAGCGACATTAGAAGCGGCAATTATGGAAAAACCGCTTGCGATAGTATATAAAACTGGTTTTCTTAACTATCTCCTCTACCGGCCGCTAATTAAAATACCATTTATCGGAATAATAAATATCATCCCAAATAAAATAATTGCACCTGAGTTTATTCAGTTTAACGCAAGGCCGAAAAAAATTGCGAAGTTCGTTACCGGCATCCTAAGGAATCCCGAAGAGTTAAAAACGATGCGGGATAATCTGGCTAGGGTTAAATCCTCTCTTGGTGAGCCAAAAGCAGCCTCACGTGCCGCGCGATCCATCCTCAACATCCTTCAATAGGGGACGGTTCTCGTTAACATAAGCCTCTTAATAACAACCAGATACAAAAACTGCAAAATATCATTTTACCCCATAAAATCATATTTTAATATTATTGCAATACCTTGGAGCGCCTGGAGTTAAAACACGAAGAACCGTCCCCTATGCGGCGTCCCTTATACGCTCATCAATAGGAGGATGGTCAAAGAAGAAGAATTTTATTATTGGATGCGGTTTTCTATCGGCAAGATTCTGCTGGCTAAGCTTATTCATCATTGAAACAAAAGCACCTTTAAGCCCCGTTACATTAATCGCCATCCTGTCAGCGCTCCTCTCAAATCTTCTGCTGATAAAAGCTTCTAGAGGCTGTGTAATTACTCCAAATAACAGAAAATAAAGAAAAACTATCGGTAGCGCGGCAATTTCGCTTAACGACGAAAATCCAAACATTCGTAGGACAAAATGGCTTGTTCTGAATATAACGTAAAACCCCGCAAGCGTAAAAAAAGAATTGCATATAATTAACTTCAATAAATGCTTAAGCCGGTAATGCGCAAACTCATGGGCCAGGATAACCTCAATCTCGTCATAACTGTATTTATCTTTTAAGGTATCCGCAAGGATAACGCGCCTAGTATTTCCTATCCCGGCAAAAGCAGCATTGGCTTTTAAGGTCTTCTTGCTAAAATCAATCTCAAAACAATCTATTAATTTTACGTTCATTTTATAAGCTAAATTCATAATCCTCTCTCTTAAGGCCTCATCAGTCAACTTTTTATATTTAAAGAATAAGGGAATTATGATTACAGGCATGACCTTCGCAAGTATGATGCTAAAAAATATCCAAAAAGCGGAAATCACTACCCACCAGATACCCGGGAAATGATTTAAAATAAAATAAAAAACAGAGATTATTATAAACCCGATAATACAGGAAACTGCGGCAGACTTAATGCTATCCTTTAACCAATCCTTTGCAGACTGGTTAGAAAGAGAAAACTTGCACTCCAGGTAATAAGATTGAAAGAAAATAAACGGAAAGGTAAAAAAATAGTAGCCTAAGAATACTGCGGCCAGATAGAAAGGCGCCGCTAAAACTTCCCATAAATATGCGGATAACCGCAGATAAAGATTATTAGACAATCCCAGTTTTAAGAACAAAAACAGCAGAATAAAAGTATAAATCCATCCGGCAATACTAAGACTGTACTTAATATTAGAATAAACCCTGGCTCTACCAAAAACGGGGCCGGATTTAACCCCTGCCCCGTTGCCTTCCTGCAAATTTTCCATTGTTTATTGCGGCTATTTCGATTTCTTTACCGGCGGTTTTACATTAACAAATGTCCTTACTCTTCCGCGGCTAGTTTTTTTACGGGTGAAATAAACTTTCCCTGCACATAAAGCAATTAATGTTCCCGGACCGCGCACATTAATTCCGGCTTTATAAGTATCCACGCTTCTCACTAATATCTGCCCGGTTTTAACAACCATCCCTCCGGATACTTTATTCGCTTTATCTTTCTTCGGTGTTG
>CAZAPC010000104.1:0-3690 GCA_964486875.1 uncultured Planctomycetales bacterium | reverse complement strand
GTATAATTCTCCCACCGATATGGGGGTTAATCGCGCCGGTTTTGGTATTGTAGACGATAATGTCGTCCAGGATGCAGCTAAACAGGAGCTTATCCGCAGGTTCTTCCGCTATAACAGTGAATTCATGCTGGGGATAGAGAGGAAGGAGACGGTCGAGCGCGTAGTGCTTTTAATGGAAGAGTTGGGAGTCAAAGTTACTGACCGCCAGGTAGTGGAGGTAGCCAGAAGCTCGGCGGAAGACGCCGAGGCTAAGGGCAAAGGCAACGAAGGGATATATTGCGGAGCGGCGATCCAGCTAAACGACGAACGTATTATTACCGGCAAAAACTCTAAGCTCATGCATGCAGCCTCCAGCCTTATCCTAAATGCGGTTAAAGTCCTGGCCAATATCCCCGATGAGATATTGTTGCTTTCTCCGCATATCATAAGTCAGATAGCTAAGCTTAAAGAAGGCATTCTGGATACGGAGTCAGAGAGCCTAGACCTGGAAGAGACCCTGATTGCCCTTTCCATAAGCGCTGCTACTAGCCATACCGCTGAATTAGCGATGAAGAAGCTGGTGGATCTTAGGGGTTGCGAGGTACACATGACGCATATCCCTACTCCCGGAGACGAGGTTGGGCTTAAGCGCTTAGGCGTTAATCTGACTACCGATGGAAAATTCTCTTCACGCAACCTCTTCGTAACCTAATCAACAAATTTTATCCACATGCCTGCGATTGTAAAATTCTTGGGTGGGGCAAGAACCGTGACCGGTTCAACCCACCTTGTCTCTACCTCTAAATCCGAAGTCCTCTTAGATGCCGGTTTATTCCATGGGCATCGCGACGAGTTTTATCAGGTCAATACCACCTTTCATTATAACCCGCGTAAGGTTGACGCGCTTATCCTTTCGCATGCGCATATTGATCACTGTGGGAATATCCCGAGCTTAATCAAAAGAGGCCTGCGTTGTAAGATCTATACCACCTCTGCCACGAAAGACCTCTGTAAACTTATGCTGGAGGATTCGGGAAAGATCCAGGAAGAAGATATAAAATACGTCAATAAAGTTAATAGGAGGTTGGGTCTGCCTTTAAGAAAGCCGCTTTACACCAAGAGAGAGGCAATGCGCGCAACCAAGATTTTCCGGCCTCTTTATTACAACGAGAAGTTCTGCGTTGCTAAAGATATCTTTGTTACCTTGTATGATGCCGGGCATATTCTGGGTTCCAGCATTATAGTCCTGGATATAAAAGACGAGCTTCGTACTATACGCTTAGGCTATGCCGTTGATTTAGGCAGGAATAATCTTCCGCTGCTTAATAACCCGGTTGTCCCCAAGGGATTGGATTATTTAATCATAGAGAGCACCTATGGCGGCAGATACCATACTCCGATAGAGGAGGCAAAGGGTAAATTAAAAGAAGTAATAAGCCGTACCGTATCCCGCAAGGGGAAAATTCTCATTCCTGCCTTTACCCTGGAGCGTACCCAGGAAGTGCTCTATTTTCTGAATGAGTTGCTTAAAGAAAAAGCGATCCCCCTTGTGCCCATATACGTAGATAGTCCCCTGGCTACCGATATCACCGATTTATTTAAATTCCACCTGGATTATCTTAACGAGGAAACCCGCAGGATAATAAATCAGGGTTCCAGTCCTTTTGAATTCCTTAACTTGAAGTTTATCCGCGAACAGCGGGAATCCAAGGCCTTAAATAACAATACGCGCCCGATGATCGTTATCGCCGGTTCCGGTATGTGCGAGTCCGGCAGGATCCTGCATCATTTAAAAAATAATATTGAAGACTCGCGTAATACGATCCTGATAGTAGGCTATATGGCCAAGGATACGTTAGGCAGGAGGATAGTCGAGAGGATGCGCGTTGTCAATATCTTCGGGCTGGATTACGAACTGAATGCCGAGGTAGTAATAATCAACTCTTTTTCAGGACACGCCGATAGGAACGGGCTGCTGGATTTTATCAGTGCCTGCCTTCCCCTTAAGCGCATATTCCTGGTGCACGGAGATGAGGAGCAATCGCAGCTTTTATTTGAGGCGCTCTCTCAGAAAGGCCTCGATGTCCAGATTCCCTCTAAGGATGAAGAAGCCTTGCTTAATTAATGGTTGTATGGTATCATGCTTTCCTTGTATATTTACTAAATAGGCTTGAAAGTTAAGGAGGTATAAAATGATAGGTGGATTTTCAACTCCCAAGAAAGATAAGATGATCAAGGTTTCCGAGGGCAAGCTTGTTAAGACCGGCCAGGTGCTTTCTAGGGGCGTGGATACTTACAAGGCTGGCGTTAATGTCGCAGGCGTAGGCACGATTTATGCCCTCTGTTCAGGAAAAATTCATTTTTCCAGAAAGAAAACCCCCCGTGGCAAATTCAGGACCTACATTAATATACTGCCTGTTGAAACTAAAGCCAAATAACAGCCATGTTTTCTTCTGATAGTACGGTTATATCAGACCCGGCCCGGCGCTACTGCCGCATTAAATATATCCTCGCTATTATAGAAACGGGTTATTTGATTATCCTGCTTTTTCTGTTTGCCGGCCTGGGGCTTTCATCCGGTCTGGTAAAATACCTTAACGGCTTATTCCAAAACAAGCCTCTCATCCTTGCCGCCTATATCCTTATAGCCTATTTCTCTTATTATCTGTTAGTTTTTCCCCTAAACCTATATCATTCGCTTTTATTGGAGCGAAAGTTTGGTCTAAGTAATCAGAAGATAACAAGCTGGCTCAAGGACCAGCTTAAGACAGCGATTATCTCCTATTTTATTTTCCTGATATTGGCGTGGGCATTCTATTATATACTCAAACACTTCCTGCATAGCTGGTGGCTGGTGGTTTCCTTATTCTGGGTACTCTTTAGTTTAATCCTGGCTAAGCTGACCCCGGTTCTTATTATTCCGCTATTCTTTAAGTATAGAAAACTTTCAGAAGGTGACCTCAGGCATAGGATCGTCAGGCTGGCAGAAAAGATGGGGATTAAGAGCCTGGATGTCTTTGAGATAGACTTCAGCAAGAAAACGCTCAAGGGCAATGCTGCTTTCCTCGGTTGGGGCCGGACGAAGAGAGTAATCCTCGCAGATACCTTAAAGGATAAGTATAGCGATGAAGAAATCGAGGTGATTTTGGCGCATGAATTTGCGCATTACCGCCTCAAGCACCTGATTAAGCTTATCCTGGTAAATTCCCTCGCTACTATAATATCCCTTTATATTATCTTCCTCACCAACGATAAGGTATTGTGGCTGGCCGGCGCCTCTTCCTTATGGGATATCTCTGTTTTACCGGTCCTCCTTATTTATCTGGTTATTTGCGCTATACTACTGGGGCCTTTGCTAAACTATTTTAGCCGCAGGTTTGAAATAGAGGCGGATAACCAGGCCCTGGAGGCGACTGGTTTAAAAGAGGCTTTTATCAGCACTTTTGAAAAGTTGGCTGTTCAGAATTTGGCAGACAGGAATCCGCATCCGCTGATTAAGCTTATCTTCTTTGACCATCCGTCGATAGATGAACGCATTGCGCTAGCCAGAAAATATCATTGACCGCCTCCGCACTTGGCATTAGAATAATGTCTGTCAAAAGGGGTGGCAGGATGGTATCTCTGCGGTAAAATTACGGGCAATCCTCTTATTAAAAGGATTGCCTTATTTTTTTATGGTGTAGGAAATAAAAAAGGAGGACAGGTATGGCT
>CAZAPC010000103.1:0-3731 GCA_964486875.1 uncultured Planctomycetales bacterium | reverse complement strand
GGTAAAAAGAAGAAAAAACCCTATATTTTGCGCAATATCTTTTTTCATATCTATCCGCTTAATCCTAATTTTATCCTAAACCTTCGCGAGATTATTTCCGCTATTATATTAAAAACAAAAGTAATTAAAAACAAAATCAAGGCAATTGCAAATAAAGCGTGATAATGGTCTCCGCCCATAGGCGCTTCTCCCATCTCTGCGGCAATTGCCGCAGTCATTGGCCTGACCGGACCAAAAAATGTTTTTGGTATTACAGCCGCGCCTCCGGCAATCATTAAAACCGTCATTGTCTCACCTATAGCCCTACTCATCCCTAAAATTATTGCCGTAGATATACCTGAACCTGCCGCCGGAATTACTACGCGCGTTAAAGTCTGCCACCTGTTTGCGCCTACAGCAAAGGAAGCTTCACGGAATGAGCGCGGCACATAGCTTAAGGCATCTTCGGCAATACTGCATACCGTAGGAGTCGCCATAAGCCCTAAAATTAAGCTTGCGTTTAAAGCGGTTAAGCCGGTAGAAAGATTAAATATTTTCTGCAGAAAAGGCGTAACTATAACCATCCCGAAAAAACCGTAAACAACAGAAGGAATACTCGCTAATAACTCGATTATCGACTTTAAAAACTGCCTCTGTCTGAATCCCGCTATTTCATTGAGATATAAAGCGCTTCCTACACCTAAAGGAACACAGACAAAAACCGCTCCTGCAGTCACCCATAAAGAAGCTAATACAAGCGGCAATATCCCGAAATCCGGAGGCTCATAAGTAGGATACCACTTGGCTCCGAATAAAAACTTAAAGAACCCGATATCCTTAAATATCGGGGTCCCCTCTTTAAACAAAACCAGCATTATCCCTACCAGAAAAAACAGGGAGGAAAATGCCAAAATAGTAAATATCCACTTATAAAATTTTTCTTTTATGCGCTTGTAATTCATCTTTTAAGAAAATGGAGGCGCGGCAGGCCTTTTGAACCTACCGCGTTTGTCGAGTAAATGAGTAACGCTTATTTACTTTAACCCGACATAACCCTGGCTTTCCACTAAATTCTGGCCATCCGGGCTTTTAACAAAATCAAGGTATTTTTTAATTGTACCCTGGGGCTTCCCGTTTGTGTACATAAAAAGCGGGCGGGTCACCGAATATTTCCCAGAAAGAACAGTCTCCTTTGAGGGCATAACCTCTTCAATCTCAATCGCCTTAAGGCTATTAGTCATAAAACCTAGCCCTACATAACCTATAGAATTTGGCGTCTGGTTGATAATCTGGGCAACTGCCTGATTCGACACCTGCATTAACGCAGAAGGCATAACCTTCTCTTTCTGCATTACCAACTCTCCGAAAGCTTCAAAAGTCCCGCTTGCCGTATCACGGGAGACAACTACAATCTTACCCGTGTTACCTCCGAGCTGAGACCAATCGCTTATTTTACCCATAAAGATATCCTTAACTTGCTTTTTGGATAATTTTGATACTGGATTTGATTTATTTACTACTACCGCGATTCCATCAAGCGCGACAATATGCGCCACCGGGTCCCTGCCATTCGAAACTGCTTTCTGAATTTCAACGTCCTTAATCGGACGGGAAGAGTCAGCTATATCGCAATTACCGTCAATAAGCGCGGCAATCCCTACGCTTGACCCCCCACCACGCACGGATATATCAGCGCTCGGGTTATCATTCATAAACTCCTCTGCTGTCTTCTGCGCGATAGGAAGAACAGTAGTAGAACCTGCTATAACGATTTTCTCGGCAAAACAGGTGCCTGCGGCTAAGCTTATTGCCGCTATACCTATTGCCATTATCATTGCTATTTTCTTCATCTTTAAAACCCTCCTTGTGTACGGACACAACACCGGCGCAATTCAGCTTAGCGCCGGGTGTGCCATATACTTATTATTAGAACTTCATATTCCAATCAACCTGCACTAAGGTTTCAGGAGCCTTTGCCCCGCCTGCGATATTCCATGAGCGGTATACATCAACCCCTAAAAAAGTATTCTTTCCTAAACCATACTGCAGTTCTACCTCATGGCTTCTTATTCCGGTTTTGCCGCTATAACGGTCTGAATCAGGAGTTGCATCCAACACTGCATCTTTCTCAAGCATGGCATAGATATACTTAAGCTGCTAATCACCCCATTTTTCAATTTTCTCATGGCCCATTCTTAAACCCATAGAAAAACCGGTATTTTTATCCGGAGCTGCAAGGTTGTTCACATATTCACCCATAAACTTCAGGGATTCCACGTTTAACCCGATAGCCTTAAAAGGCTCTTTAATGCCTAACTCCAAAGCAGGGTTAATTACCTTATAATCATACATCCAATTAGAGCCGGATTTGGTATTGCTGCTCTTATACCAGGAATCCGTAGGATACGGATGGTTTTTAGTTGACCATTCAAAGAGGGAAATAGCACCCTTTAAAGAAACACTATTGTTAAACTTATACGTTGCTCCCGGCTGAAAGAAATACATCATTGTAGGATCGGCATTTGTGCTTGAATCAGAAGTCCCAACCAAAACACCTGTATTCATAAACACGCCTAGATTATCGTTTATATTCTTATTCAAAACCATTACTCCTCCTTCAGGAGTAATATCAGTATCCCAAACTAAATCTGTGGGCTCCCAAAGTACATCTTTTAAAAGCATCTTACCTCCGGTAAGCTTAAGCCATGGCAATGGATCATACATTGCATAAGCATAATCAAGCCGGATTTCAAACTTTGAAGAAAAACCTCCGTTTTTATCCCCGAAGGTTATATTTGTAGACCTTGGGTCTCCGCCGCTATTAGTTACAATACCTATCCCGGCAAGAATCTTTTCATTAATCCTGCTTTCAACTCCAAGCCTTGCCCTTATACGGCCAAGATGTGTATCTTTATTGTAATCGTCTGCAGCCTTTTCATGCTTATACTGATACCTTAAACGTAAATCACCCTTAAGCTTAATATTCTGTATCCAGGCGGGCAAAGACTCAGATTTACCTGTTGCTATTTCTTTTTTTACCTGCTCCTGTGTCTCATACTTAATCTGCTGCGCCTCTGCGCCGGATAAAACCCCCTTATCAACTAACTTCTCCAGTAAAAGGTCGATCTCTCCTGCAAAGGATACGCCTACTGCAAATAAGCTTACGCTTAAGCCTATTGCCACCAACATTACTGCGTACTTCTTCATCTTTTCTCCCTTCCTGCACAATAAGTGCATACCGGCCGATCCGATAAGGCCGAGCATTGTTTATTTACCCGCTCGTTATTCCAAATTCTATTAACACCTGGATTATAAAATAGCCTCATTAAATCCGCTTATAAGATATGTTAAATCTGTGTAAAATAATTTAATGTACAACTGTGTAGTCTTTCTTAGAAAGCGCGCTTATTTCATTAACCACAGAGATTAAATCCTTAACAAAAAAAGGTTTTTGTATGTAGCAGTCAGCTCCTAGTATATGCGCATAAAGCTTATCCTGCTCAGAACCTTTAGCAGAAACCATAATCACATAGGATTTATGAGCCATAACGCTTTCCTTGATATCCCGGCAGATATCAAACCCGTCAATTCCGGGGAGCATAATATCAAGGATAATGATCGGGAAAAACTCAGACTCCAGTTTTTCCTTTGCTTCATCTCCATCAAACACCTGCTCAACTAAATATCCGTTTTTGCGCAGATTGTACGCGATAAGGCCGTTTATATCTTTATCATCTTAACTACAAGTACCC
>CAZAPC010000102.1:0-3768 GCA_964486875.1 uncultured Planctomycetales bacterium | reverse complement strand
TTCCTGCGCAGAGCAAACTACGCCATCCAATCCACACTCTATCCCCATTTTTGCTAAAATTAATACGTCGCTTGACTTTGCCTCTTTACTGGTTAAAACCGTAACTCCGATTAACAGGGGTTTTTTTATACGCAACCTTCTGGATTCCTCCTTTGCAGCCAGAACAGCTGCTTTAATCATTTCTTCATCCCCAAGGATATGTAAAGTCATCATCTTAACCCGGTGTCTAACTGCCACCCGTACTGCTCTGGCGACAGTGTTGGGAATGTCAAAAAATTTTAAATCCAAAAATACCTTAGCTCCTTTTTTATTGATAAACTCTATAATCTTAGGGCCGCACGATGTAAACAGCTGGCTTCCAACCTTAAATATCTTAATAAAAGGATAAAGATTATTAATAAGGCGTTTGGCCTTCAGAAAATCGTCTACATCAAGCGCTAAGATTATTTCAGCTCTCACAGATAAGGCTCCCGGTAAGACGGTTAATACTGTGTATATTATTAACCTTAAGGTATCTTTTCAAACCGTCTATTATTTCAACGGTTATCCTCGGATTGATAAAATTCGCCGTCCCTACACTTATAGCAGAAGACCCGGCAATAAAAAATTCTAAAGCACTTTGGGTGTTTATTATACCACCCATTCCGATAATTGGAATTTTAATCTTATTATAAACTTCCCAGACCATTTTTATAGCTACCGGCCTTATCGCCGGTCCGCTTAGGCCGCCAGATACCTGTGCAAGCTTTGGCTTCATACTTTTGGTATTGATACTCATGCCTGAAAGAGTATTAATTAGAGAGACTGCATCGCTCCCGGCTTCTTGTGCAGCATAGGCAATATCACTAATACAGGTAACATTGGGAGACAATTTGGTAATCAAGGTTTTTGAGGTAACCTTACGCACAGAGCGAACAAGTTGATATGTGGCGTTCTTATCCTGTGAAATTAACGCGCTCTGGCCTGCGACATTAGGACAGGATATATTAAGCTCTAAGGCATCGATACTATTTATCCTGTTTATCCTTTTTGCCAGCTCTATAAATTCACCGGGGGTATCCTCGGAAGCAATACTTATAATTACCGGAACTTTTAGTTTATTTAAGAAAGGGAGTTTTTCCTTTGAAAAAACCTTCAAGCCCGGGTTCTCCAAGCCAATGGAATTAAGCATCCCGCAGGGAGTTTCGCAGGTGCGAGGAGGAGGATTACCCAGGCGTGGCTGCAAAGTTACAGTCTTGGTTACAATAGCTCCGAGTTTTTTTAAATTTATAAAATCTTTGAATTCCTCGGCATAACCAAATGTACCTGAGGCCACCATGACCGGATTCTTTAATGTTAGTTTCCCTATCTTAACCGAAAAATTAACCTTCATCCTTTTACCATATTAAATCCGAGGCATTGAATACCGGACCTTCTTTACAGACTCTTTCTAAACCGTTCTTTGTTTTCACTACACACCCCAGACAAGCTCCTATACCGCAACTCATATGCTCTTCTAGAGAAATTTGCGCAGGTAAACTGTTCTTGATGGCAATACCGGATAGCTCTTTAAGCATGGGCCTTGGCCCGCACGAGTATATAAATACCGAGCTGGGCTTTATTATTTTAGAACGCAATATCTCTTTTAACAAATCTGTTACCCTACCCTTAAACCCCACAGACCCGTCATCAGTAGATATTTTAACATCACAACCGGCATTGCGAAACTCTTTTTCGCATAAAACTTGGCCTTTGTTCCTTGACCCGATCAAAACAATCTTATTTTTTGCTTTAATCTTTCTGGCTAAAAACAATAACGGCGCAATACCTATGCCTCCTCCAACAAGAATCGACAGGCGCCTAGAAGAAGGCGCAAGGGTACAGGAAAAAACATTACCCAGCGGGCCGATAAGGTCTAAAAAATCACCTTTCTTTTTCCTGGCAAGTGCGGCACTCCCTTCCCCGACAACTTCATAAATAATCTCTAAATTTCTTCCGTTAATATTATTTATACTGAAGGGCCGGCGCAAAAAAGGCCTTAACCCGTCTGTTATCTTAATATTGATAAACTGCCCGGGCTTGGCGTCCTTTGCCACAGAAGCAGCGGACATAATACAGCGCCAATAATCCGCCTTGATAACTTTATTAAGAATTATCCTTGCTTTTATCTGCACCATTGAATTTATTTGTAATATTAATTAGGTGAACCATCAGGAACAGAAATAAAAGAAAAACGATAGCTAAGTATGCCAGCTCGCTTAAATAAACCCTCAATCCTCCATTACGCAGATCTTCGAATGATTCAACCAGGGCAACTAGGGCTAAAACTGTAATAATAGAGCCGGCCTCTTTTTTTATCCACGTAAATTTTAGTAGCATGTATTCATGTATATCTCTATTGAAAAACGCATTTATCGAAGGGAAGACGCGTTGGGGTACTTTTTGACAGTAAGCTGTATATTGCTCATGAAACAATAATGCCAGTTTTTTTTCTTCCTTGTAAATTAATATGATGTAACGCGCAGCGAAAAAACACAGGAAAATCACTACTACCCATAATTGGAAAAGGATAAGAACAACTCCAAAACCGATTAAAATTATCCCTAAATACATAGGGTTACGCACTAAAGAGTACGGCCCGTTTTCTACTAAACCGAACCCGTTCTTTGAATTTTCAGATTTAAAGCCCCTGGATGATACTCTAAACAACTGTCCTAAAAGTATAAAGGCTAGCCCGAAGATTTCTAAAGCCGAATCCATAAAACCGGGAGTAAACCTCCGGTAAAAAAACCCGGGGAACGCTGCTAAAATCACGGTTGCCACAAACATAATTATGCCATTAATCTTGAGCCTTTTTTTCATATCTACTTCTGACACTTAGGGCAAAAATATGTGCCTCTTCCGCCTAATGTGCTCCGTTTTATTAAAGTTTTGCATACAAAACAGGGCTTATTCTCTCTCCCGTACACCTTATGATACTTTTTATACTCCCCCTTTTCCCCGCGAAGACGGACATAGTCATCCACCGAAGAACCGCCATGCTTTATGGCATCATCCAGCACATTTTGCATAGAATGAAATAATCGTTCTTTTTCTTTACTAGAAAGGCTCTTCGCCTTACGCTGGGGGTCTATTTTGGCGCGGAACAATATCTCGGCTACATACAAATTGCCTATTCCACAAATAAACTTTTGATCCATAAGCAACGGTTTAATCTGGGCCTTCTTGCCGGATAACATATCCTGAAACTTTTCCAATGTTAATTCTTTTGGCTCAGGACCAAGCCTTTGTATAAATTTCAGGCTTCTCCAATCATCCAGCAGCCTCAACTCTGCAAAAAGCCTTTGGTCATTGAAATCCAATCTTTCTCCTCCCGCAAGATAAAAGCTAACCTTCGAGCCCTTATTATTTAAACCCGGATAAATTAACTGCCCCGTCATTTTTAAATGAATTGTCAATGATTTTGCGTTAGACAGTTCAAGTATTAAAACCTTCCCTTTACGCAAAACCCGGTTTATCCTTGCTCCGGATAAACTTTGCTTAAATTTACCTACCGAAGGCTGGCGGATAACCTTGGGGTTATGTACACATACCTCGGTGATCTTTCTTCCTATAATGACCTTCTCCAAATCTCTCTTTATAGTCTCAACCTCTGGCAACTCTGGCACATCCCCTCCTATTACCCTTCTTATGGTATGCCTGTAAAGATTTAACCTCTAAATCATTTTTTAATAATACCTCAATGCCATTTACCGTTGCCTGGGCGGCAGAAATACTGGTAGTATAAGG
>CAZAPC010000101.1:0-3818 GCA_964486875.1 uncultured Planctomycetales bacterium | reverse complement strand
CATATTTAGATCTGCTTAAACATTATAAGAAAAAGTACGGATTTAGAATATACGGGTATTGCCTTATGCCAAATCACGTGCATATACTACTAGAACCTAAAGACCCGCAAAAATTAGCAGAAATAATGCAGGTTACTACACAATCTTATACTTCCTGGTTTAACTTGAAATACAAGAAAGTAGGGCATCTCTGGCAGGGAAGATTTAAAAGCATGATTATTCAAAAAGATAGTTATTTTGTGAATTGCGTATATTATATTGAGGCTAATCCAGTGAGGGCACAGTTAGCTTTATCTCCTATTGATTATAATTGGAGTAGCTACAGAAATAGGATAACTGGTAATAAAACTGTGTTGCTTGACTTTCCAAATTCCACATAAGAAATGATAAAATGGGGACAGCCTCCCGATTGGCAGGTTGGGTGTCCCTACTGAAAAGAGATGAGGTCTCCTGTTTCAGCCTTATTAGCGGAAACCGCACCAACAGGAAGCTCTATAACATATGAACTAAACCTACATACAGGGCTTAATCGAAATGGCTGTAATCCAATCATAATCTTTACGATTTTATTCTCTTTATCGACAAAGAGCACATCTATAGGAAAATTCATAAAAAAAGTATGGATAGAATTACAGGGTTTAATTACCAAAGCTTCTTTGTCCTCCAAAGACTTTCTGCCTAAAAGCCCCTTCATCCTCTTAAGCGGCGTATTAGCTAAAGTAGCATTTTCCGCTAAAATAATTTTCTTAGTCTCATTTATTATTTTCATGGCAAAAATGGGGACAGCCGTAGCTTTAGCAGGTTGGGTGTCCCTAGGGTTTTTTGAAGACGGATTCGGGAAGAGAGATGCCTCTGATTTTTATTTCTTCAAAGAATGTCGGAATATAACCTGTAGCCATATGGCTGCCAAGCACTTTGTTTTTTTCGCCTATGCCGGTCTGCTTAAAGATAAAAATATCCTGTATATCTATATGCAACTCATCTTTCATCCCGCAGATTTCAGCTATGGCCGTTACCTTACGCGCGCCGTCGGATAAACGCGCCGTATGTACAATAACATCCACGGCCGAGGCAATCATCTCGCGTATGGCCCTTACCGGAAGCTCAATCCCGGACATTAAAATCATCGAGTCAAGCCTCGAAAGCACATCATGCGTAGAATTTGCGTGTATTGTCGTCATTGAACCATCGTGCCCGGTATTCATTGCCTGAAGCATATCCAAAGACTCCAACCCTCGGCATTCTCCAACGATAATCCTATCCGGGCGCATTCTTAAAGTATTACGGAACAAGTCCCTTATGGTAATTGCACCCTTGCCTTCAATATTCGGCGGCCTGGATTCTAATCTCACCCAATGCTCCTGATTTAATTTTAACTCCGCGGCGTCTTCAATCGTAATAATCCTCTCGTCGTCGGGTATAGCTGCAGAAAGGATATTTAATACTGTCGTCTTCCCTGATCCAGTACCTCCGGAGACAATCATATTCTTCCTGGCTAAAACGCTTGCCCGGATAAAATCCGCCATGTCAGCACTCAAAGAACCAAACCCCACCAACTCTTCTATCTTAAATCTTTCTTTCCTGAATTTTCTTATGGTTATATTCGGCCCGGTTAAGGCCAAAGGCGGGATAATTGCATTAACGCGCGAACCGTCGGTTAAGCGGGCATCTACCATTGGCACAGATTCATCGATTCTTCTTCCAATAGGAGCAATAATGCGCTCGATAATTGTCTTAACCTGCTCGTTAGAGATAAACTTTTTGCTTGCGAGCTCTAATTTACCGTGTTTCTCCACATAAATTTCATCTTTATTATTTACCATAATATCGGTGATGTCTTTATCCGCTAATAAGTCTTCTAAAGGCCCGAGCCCCAAAGCCTCATCCACAATCTCCTTAACCAGCTTCTTGCGCATATCAACGGAACTGATAAAACTACCCGCCTCTTCTGCCAAAAGATTCGTTACCATAACTTCTGCCTTCGTCCTTAAATCTTTAGTCTTATTATGATCGCTAAAAACCTTAAGGTCCAGGCGTTTAATATTTAACTGCTCTATAAGCCGGGAATGTATCCGCCGCTTAAGGTATACTATCTCATCTACCTTATCTTCTTCTACCTCAAACGGAGATTCGCTTACCCCTTCTTTCTGCCAGAAATCCTCTGACTTTTCAGGGGACAATTCTTTGGCTTTTAGCTGATCGATCTCTCTATGCTCAATAAAAAGGTTATTCTTTGTAATTAAATCAACTCCCAATTGCTTTATTGCCATAGATACCTTTGAGCGCGGGTTCTCTATTACTATCGGGATTCCGCGGTTTACCGCTAAGCCGACCGCCTTGCCTTCTGAAGGAATCTGGGATATTATATCTACCGGAAGGCTAACTTTAACTTCCTGCCAGCTTATGCCGGAGATAGATTCAGCCCTATTTAATACCCCCTTAATCATGCTTAAGGGGAAACTCAACGACTGCAGCGTATCCAGGATCCATTTGGTTTGATAGATTGATATGACATCGGGGGTAACAACCAACAGAAAAAGATTGGCCTGGTTTAAAGCCGCAATAAATATTTCGCTAAAGCTTTTCCCCGCATCAACCACTATATAATCGTAATCTTTTTCTAAAAAGGCAAATACTTCTTTAATCCGGGCAGGGTCTAAATATGAAGACTGTTGCGGCCTTAATACCGACGGGAAGAAATCGACTCCTGAGCTAGCTTGAATTATGAACTGCGATTTTACGAATGCCTGCGGCTGCTTTTTAAGCACATTCAAAGCATCGGCCATTGACCTTTGCGGATTTACATTAAGCATACGGGCCATATCCCCAGGTGCCTGTATATCCAAATCCACAAGGCATACTTTCTTTGCCTGATCCTGCGCTAACGTAACCGCAAGGTTTGCGGCAATGAAAGTTTTTCCTACGCCGCCTTTAGTGCTGAATATAACTACGGTTTTAGACATTATTAATCTAATTGATAGGCTATAGGGATATTAACCCAAAGCTCCCTTTCCGTTATAGCCGGAGGAAAAGGAGGATAGGGGCTGACTCTTCTTGCAGTCTTTAAAGCATTATCGTCGAGAATCTTATATCCTGAAGAACTCTGTATCTTTGACTCCAATAAATCTCCTTTATAAGACAACCTTAAACTCAAGGTGGCTATTCCCTGGAAGCCAGAGCCTTTTGCAGAAGGAGGATAAATTAATTTCTCCATTATTCTTCTCTGCGCTAATTGCGAATAGCGGTATACCGGATTTTTCGCCTCATCTATATCCGGGTGGACTTGCGGCGTAACAGGCTTTCCCTCTTTAACGATTCCCGCCTGGCTTATTATCCTTGGGGTAAGGGTAATAAAAAGCTCTACGTCTTCACGTGTAGATGCGGGAGATGAAGGAGAGTCTGTAGAGGTAGGGGAACCACCTGTAGTAGTAGTCCTATGCCTAAAAAACATACCTAGAATCGGAACATCCCCAAGCCAGGGAAACTTCTGCAACTCTTCAATTGTCTTTTGTTTAATTAACCCGCCGATAGCCATGGTCTGGCCATCATCAAGGATAAGCTCGGTAGTAGCAGAACGTTTTGTAAAAGTATACGCTAAGGCGTAATCTGTCTTTACCTGGCTTCCTAATTCGCTAACCTCTACAAATAAATTAAAGTTTATCTTACCCTGGTCATTAACTTTCGGCTTGATATTTAAAATTATTCCGTAATCTTTATATTCAACGCTTCCTCCGGTCGTTGCTCCGGTAGTGCCTGCGCCTGATGTACCCGGGGTAACTGACCCGCTTAATATAGGAACTGTCTCTTATACACATCTG
>CAZAPC010000100.1:0-4008 GCA_964486875.1 uncultured Planctomycetales bacterium | reverse complement strand
ATTATATGCAAAGTGGATATATATGTAGATCAGGCGGACGAGATATGAATTTTTCCAAGAATACCTTAAAACTACTGAAGCTTTTTTATGCGCATCCCGACGAAGAGTTTTATATCCAGCAGTTAGGGAGGATTCTTAAAAAGAAGCCGGGCGTATTCCAGAGGAACCTTTATAATCTTGAAAAAGAGGGTGTCCTAAGAAGTGATTATAAGGCAAATGCCAGGTTTTTTAGGGCAAATAAAAACTATTCCTTTTATAATGAGTTCAAAACCATTGCTTTTAAGACTTCTAGCATCGCGGTCATTGTAGCTATTTTCTTTTTCCCATTAACAATTGGTTCCGGCATGTGCAAGGATGAACCTGCTGATGTATTGGTTTTTTCTTCTTTAAAAGACGCGGTAAGGGTAGCTTTTAAAAATAATAAGGATATACATATTCAAGAATACTCGCTTAAGGTGGCAAGGGCGGATATTACGGGTGCTAAAAGCGCGTTTTTGCCAAAAGTTGACTTTGATGCTGCGTATACTCATACTGATGCGGTTTTAAGTACTTCAGATACCGGAGATAAGAAGGATAGCAGGTTGTTTACCGGCTATAAAAATGAAAATGAGGCGGGATTAACTATAAATCAGGTGCTTTATAGCGGAGGGGCTAATATGGCGGCTTACAGGGCTGCCCAGCTAGCCTTAAAAGAACAGGAAGAGACTCTGCGCGCGGTAAAGCTGAATGTAGAGCTAGAGGCAAAAAGGCTTTATTATGGACTATTGCTGGCTTATGAAACAAGGCGTATTGCTAACAACCTCGTAGAGCAGGCGGAAAGCCATTATCAGGAAGTAAAGAAAAAGTTTGAACAGGGGACTTCTTCTAAATTTGATCTTTTACAATCAAAAGTCCAGGTATCTTTGCTTATGCCGCAGCTAATCAATGCGCAAAACGCAATCGATTTAATTGTCGCTGAGATGAATAAACTTTTAGGCTTAAAGATAAATAATAGGATAATAATTAATGACAGTTTGTCTTATATTCCTGTCGAAATAAATGAGGATGAATTCTTAAGGGAGGCATACCTAAATGAGCCGGAGATGGTATTAAAGGCTCTAGGTATTGATATTAATAAATGGGCGATTAAATATGCCAGGGCTGGGTGGCTACCTCAAGTCGGACTAAGCGGGCAGTATTTCTACAAGTCTGATAATATGGCAGATATGTTTAACAACAGGCATAATAACTGGAGCATGGGCTTTTCCGTTCGCGTGCCTATATTTGACGGATTTTCCACCAAGGCAAAGGTCGATGCTGCTAAAGCTAAATATATGCAATCAGTTATCAGCAAGGATAATTTAATTGACCAGGTTGCGGTCGAGGTAAAACAAGCCTGCTTGGACATAACGCAGGCATCTTCCATCATAAAGTCGCAGGAAGATAACCTTCAGGATGCAAAAGATGCCCTGGAGATTTCGTACGTTCGTTATAATAACGGAGTAGGCATAAATTTAGATGTCCTGGATGCCCAGGTATCCTTGGCAAATGTTGAGAAGAACCTAACCGAAGGAGTCTACGACTATCTTATGGCTCAGGCTAGATTAGACAGGGTTATGGGAAGAGGCTTAAAAATTGAGGAGGCAAATAAATGAAGAAAATAATTAAACCCGTATTTATTATAGCTGTTTCAGCGGTTATTGTTTCTGTCGCGGCGGTTATTATCTTACGGTTTGAAAGATCGCATGAAAAAGTAATTAAGGTCTCGGGTACCATTGAAGGAGATGACGTGCGCATATCCTTTAGGGTATCTGGGCAGATTACCGAGTTATTGACTGATGAAGGGATGGTAATAAAGAAGGAGCAGATTGTGGCAAGGCTTAATCAGGATGAATTAAGCAAGGTAAAGGCTGAGGCCGAGGCAGCGCTGAAATTAGCCGAGTACCAATATAAGCTTGATTTTGATGATTATATTAGAGCGGAGAATCTTTTTAAGGCAGGAGCTGTTTCAGCGCAAAAACGCGATGAAGCTAAAACCCGTGCGGATACGGATATGGCAAATATAAAACAGTTGCAGGCTTCTTTGGAATTGGCTAATACAAGGTTAGGCTGGACTGATTTGGCTGCCCCGCTTGATGGCTATGTATTGGTAAAAAGCGCATTGCCCGGAGAGGTTGTGCAACCGGGAGCCCCTGTTTTTACAGCTATTAACTTAGATAACCTTTGGGTAACTGCGTATATAAATGAGAAGGATTTAGGTAAGGTAAAGCTAGGGCAAAAGGCGCATGTCGAAACAGATACTTATAGAGGTAAGAAATACGATGGTTGGATTTCTTTTGTTTCTTCTCAGGCTGAATTCACTCCCAAATATATCCAGACTACTGAGGAGAGGGTGAAGTATGTCTATAGGATAAAGGTAAGAGTGAATAATTCAAGCCTGGATTTAAAACCCGGCATGCCAGCGGACGCATATATAATAATCGAATAATCGTGATTACTATCAAGACCGAGAATCTCACTCGTAAATTTGCATCTTTAACTGCATTAGACGGTTTGAATATTGAAGTTAAAGAAGGTGAGATTTTTGGTTTAGTCGGTCCGGATGGCGCAGGAAAGACTACTACTATGCGGCTTTTAACCGGCATACTAGACCCTACGGAAGGTGATGCTTGGGTTTATAATAAGCATACAGTTAAAGAGGCAGAGTCATTAAAGGAAAACATTGCTTATATGTCTCAACGCTTTGGGCTTTATGAAGAACTTAGCGTTTTGGAGAATTTGAATTTCTATGCTGATCTATACGGCGTTACTAAAGAGAGGCGCAAAGAAGATATCGAACGTTTACTGCGCTTTTCCGGATTACTCCCATTTAAGGAGCGTTTTGCCGGCAAGCTTTCCGGTGGGATGAAGCAGAAATTAGGTTTGGCATGTGCTTTAATCCATACACCCAGAGTACTTTTTCTAGACGAGCCTACAAACGGGGTTGATCCGGTATCTAGAAGGGATTTCTGGAACATCCTTTACGATTTACTTAAAGAAAAGGTAACGATATTCTGCTCGACTGCTTACCTTGATGAGGCTGAGCGCTGCGGCAGAGTAGGTCTTATACATAAAGGAAAGTTATTACGCTGTGATTCTCCGGACAGGATAAAGAAAGAGCGTAATGTTAAGACTCTTGAACAGGCCTTTGTTGAAATAATTAATGAATATGAAAGAGAGCAATCCCGCTAATATTGCTGTAAGCGTACAGGCGCTAGAAAAAAGATTCGGAAAGTTTACTGCGGTTAACCGGATTAATTTTGAAGTTAATCGAGGGGAGATTTTCGGTTTTTTAGGCCCCAATGGAGCAGGTAAGTCTACGACCATAAGGATGCTCTGTGGGATTATTCCTCCTAGCTCAGGCTCTGGACAGGTAGGGGGCTTTGATATTATCAAGGAGCAATATAAGATTAAAGAGCACATAGGCTATATGTCCCAAAAATTCTCGCTATATGATGATTTAACCGTAGAAGAGAACATTAATTTCTATAGCGGTATATATAAAATTCCCAAAGATCAAAGGGAGAGCCGCTTTAAGGAGACTATCCGCCAGGCCGATCTGGAGGGCATGGAGGCAAGGCTTACTTCTACGCTTGCCGGAGGGTGGAAGCAGCGTTTAGCTTTAGGATGTGCGTTAATTCATAAACCAAAGATTATATTCCTTGATGAACCGACTTCCGGTGTTGACCCTATAACCAGGGCTAATTTTTGGGGGATTATTAAACAGCTTACAAAAGAGGGAGTTACTGTTTTTATAACGACTCATTATATGGATGAGGCTGAAAATTGTAACCGGATGGTACTAATCTATCACGGGACAATTATCGCTTCAGGCAGCCCCCAGGATATGAAAACTAAATGCATGAAAAACGAAGTTCTCGAGATTGAAATATCTAATTCGCAGGATTGGCTGGAAAAAATAACTAAGATTGATGGCGTGAAAGAGGCCGCACTTTTTGGGGCTACAATCCATGCCGTAGTCTATGATAG
>CAZAPC010000099.1:0-4017 GCA_964486875.1 uncultured Planctomycetales bacterium | reverse complement strand
TACCTTTATAGCCGCTTATATCCGGTAGATCGCATTTAGCCGGCGTCTTTTCAATTAGAACCGCCTTAAATTTGCAGGCCTCTTTGCAGGCGCCGCAAAGCGTACATTTATTCAAATCAATTACTGCTTTCTTATCTATAATACGAATGGCATCAAAAGGGCAGGCCTTAACGCAAAGCGAACAACCTGTGCATTTTTCTATGATAATTTGTATCGACATAGCTAATTCACCTCACCCCTTAATAACTCAACCAGCTCAGCAGCGATATCAGCAACCTCTCCTTTAAGCACCTGGCCTCCCTGCCTTTGAGGAGGAGTAAATATCTTTACAACTTGAGTCGGAGAACCGCATAAACCAATCTGTTGCGGATCTAGGACAAGCTCTTTTTGCGTAAAAGTAGTAATCTTGGCGGCCTTTGCGCGCATTAATCCTTTTAAAGAAGGAATCCTCGGCTCATTAATCTCCTTAACCACGGTTAAAAGCGCAGGCAAAGGAGTCTCAATAACCTCATACCCTTCTTCGAGCATGCGCTCAAGACGCATCATTTTATCAGTAGCTTCTTCCACCTTTTTTACATAAGTTACCTGCGGTATATTTAAATGCGTTGATATGCCGGGCCCTACCTGAGCAGTATCTCCGTCAGAAGCCTGTTTGCCGCAAATAATTAAATCAAACGCTCCGATTTTCTTAATTGCTCCCGCCAAGGTATAGCTGGTTGCCCAGGTATCTGAACCGGCAAATGCCCGGTCACAAACCAGAAAACCTTCATCAGCGCCCATGGCAATAGCCTCGCGCAAAGCGCTATCCGCCTGAGGAGGCCCCATCGTAAGCATACTAACCTTTCCCCCAAACCTCTCCTTTAACCTCACGCCCTCTTCAATAGCGTACATGTCAAAAGGATTGATGATGGATTTCACCCCTTCACGCATAAGCGTATTTGTCTCGGGGTTTATCCTCACCTCAGTCGTTTCCGGTACCTGCTTTATACAAACAATTATATTCATATTCTTTTAGCTATTCTTATTTGGCTAATTCTTTGATAATCTGCAGAGCAATAATCCCGCGCTGGATCTGGTTAGTGCCTTCGTAAATCTGAGTAATCTTAGCATCACGCACATACTTCTCGATCGGGTAATCTTTCATATAACCATACCCGCCGAATATCTGTAATGCGTCAACAGTTACTTTCATTGCCACATCCGAAGCATACATCTTCGCCATTGCTGAAGCCTTTGCCACATCCTTTATCCCTGCGTCAACCATTCTTGCGGTTGAATAAATCAAGGCGCGGGCAGCCTCAACTTCAGTAGCCATATCTGCCAACATCCACTGAATACCCTGGAAACTTGAGATTGACTTGCCAAACTGCACCCTCCCCTTGGCATACTTTACCGCTAACTCTAAAGCCCCCTGCGCAATGCCCAATGCCTGCGCAGCAACACCCGGCCGAGACATATCAAATGTTCTCATCGTAACGATAAATCCCATGCCTTCTTTAGACAATAAGTTCTTTGCCGGAACTTTACAATCAGTAAATATCAATTCCCGCGTAGAAGATGCGCGAATTCCGAATTTATCCTCTTTTTTGCCGAAAGTAAAACCCGGAGTCCCTTTCTCAACAATAAAAGCTGAAGCGCCGCGAGCACCTTTAGTCTTATCAGTCATAGCAATTACAACATAGGTTTCTGCATCGCCACCATTAGTAATAAAATGCTTTAAACCGTTTAATATATAATAGTCCCCTTCTTTTTTAGCAGTAGTCTTAGTAGCTCCGGCATCAGACCCTGCCTCAGGCTCGGTAATTGCAAAGGCGGCAACCTTTTTTCCTTTAGCTAAGTCCGGAAGGTATTTCTTCTTCTGCTCATCATTGCCAAATAATACTATAGGAAAAGTCCCCAGCGCCGAAGCAGCGTAGCAGACAGCAATGCCTCCGCAGGCACGCGAGAATTCTTCAGTTGCAAGGCATAAATTCATTACATTCGTCCCTAATCCGCCGTACTCTTCGGGTATAAAAAGCCCGAACATATCAGACTCTGCCATAACCTTTAGAACATCCCAGGGGTACTCTTCGCTTACGTCATATTTAGCCGCAACCGGACGAATTTTCTCCTCCGCGATTTTATGCGCTAAATCTTTGATCATCTTTTGTTCTTCGGTTAACAAATAATCCATAATTTCCTCCCTTTAAATAACAGTTTTAAAATTATAACATAAAAATTATATTTTACAATATTTTTAGAAGGGCGGTCTCCTTACAATCGGGGAACTTAGGGCAATGTATACACTCTGCCCAGATTTTATGCGGAAGGCTTGCATGTGCGATTTCTTTAAACCCAAATCTTTTAAAATATTTAGGTTTATAGGTAAGCATGAAAACCTTTTCGATACCTAACTGCCTGGCCTCATCAATACAGGCAGATATCAATTCCCTGCCAACGCCTTTACTATGAAATTTCTTTAATACAGCTACAGACTTAATCTCCGCCAGGTTTTCCCAAGACATATGCAGGGCAGCACAACCAACAACTTTCCCCTTGAGTTCTTTTACCCAGAAATCGCGTATATTCTCATAGAGCTCACTTAAGGAACGGGCAAGCATAATATCTTTTTTAGCAAACCCGTTAATCAATACCTGCATCTGCTTTACGTCTCTTATTCTTGCCTTCCTTATCATACCTTCCTATCAGGGACACCCAATCTGCCAATCGGGAGGCTGTCCCCACATGGGGACACCCGTAGCTTTAGCAAGTTGGGTGTCCCTATTTTATTTCGGTGCCCTTAGCAACAACTACGATACCGGACTCAGTAACAAAAAACTTCTTTTTATCTTCTGCTGAATCATAACCAATTACCATACCCTGCGGAATATTGACATCTTTATCAATTATAGCGCGCTTAATCTTAGCATACCTGCTGACATTAACACCTTCCATAAGTATCGAATCATAAACCTCAGAAAAACTATTAACCCTTACATTCGGGGAAAGTATTGAACGCTGCACCTTGCCACCGGATACAACGCAAGCACTTGAAACTATTGAATCTAGCACTAAACCGACCCTGCCTGCGATCTCATCCCCTGAATGCACGGTTTTAACCGGCGGAAACTGCTCCTGATAAGTCCTTATCGGCCATTCTTTATCATATAAATTAAATGTCGGATTAACCTGGATCAAGTCCATATTCGCCTCAAAATAAGCGTCGATAGTCCCGATATCTCTCCAATAAAGCGCCTCATGCTTATTCTGGTCAACAAAATTATAGGCAACTATCTTTCTCCCCTTTTTTAGCATATGCGGGATTATATCTTTTCCAAAATCATGCGCTGAACCAATTCTTTTAACATCATCGTGCAATTCTTCCTCAATTACCGCATGCTTAAACACATAAATTCCCATGGAAGCATAAATCTTATTATCATTGCCTGGAATAGTTTTGGGGCTTTTGGGCTTTTCCTGAAAACCAAAGACCTTATTAGAGCTATCCACGTCAACAACGCCCAAGTGCCCGGACTTTCCTTTATCTACTTCAACTACGCCAACAGTCAGGTCAGCATCGTTATCCCGGTGGAAATCTATCATATCGTAATAATTCATCTTATAGATATGGTCGCCGGCTAAAATTAATACTTCATCCGGTTTATCCATTTCTAAAGTGTAAAGATTTTGATAAATCGCATCTGCGGTTCCCATATACCAGGAATCTCCGACTCTCTGTTGCGCAGGAAGCAACTCAATAAACTGGCCCAGCTCAGAAGGCAGAATATTCCAGCCTAGACGAATATGCCTATGCAATGACGCGGATTTATACTGCGTCAAAAGGTAAATCCGGCGCAAGCCTGAATTAATACAGTTACTTAAGGTAAAATCTACAATCCTGTAGATCCCGCCAAAAGGGACAGCCGGTTTAGCCCTATCCTTTGTCAAAGGAAGAAGCCTCTCCCCTTTGCCGCCTGCCATAATAAATGTTAAAACCTTGCGCATCATATCAACCTCTCCTCACATAAGGATTATACT
>CAZAPC010000098.1:0-4361 GCA_964486875.1 uncultured Planctomycetales bacterium | reverse complement strand
GCATATTTGGGTGCGTGCTTAAGGCCTCCAAAAGCCTGTCTCCAAAGGTCAGATTTATCTTTTTAGAGTGCAGAAGCTCCAATTCCTGTATATCAATGGTGCCGCTTTTATCCAGATCAATAGACCTTAATTCTCTAATTTCATTGATAGCCTGAGAAGGGTCATTGACAAAGAATGCCTTCAGCCCTTCAAACTCCTTTAGTGATTCCTTATCTATGCGCGCGGAACCGTAGACCAGTTTATAGAGGCTAGAGGCCAGGCTAGACGGTTGATTGCCCAGCATCACCGATCCCCTATCGGCAAAATACTCCCTGATGCGCGAGGCATAAAGCACCAGCAGGTTGGTAATAAAATAAAATAGAAATGCTACCAGGCCTAAGAGGGCGGTGTTGCCCGACCTCTCGTCGCGCCGCCGGCCGTAAAATAGAAATTGCCAGGCCAGGCGATACATAATCATGGGAATAACCGACAGCAGCGTGATCGTCAGGACGTCGCGGTTTTTTAAATGGGTCAATTCATGACCCAGTACTGCCTTGAGCTCATCCTCTTTGAGTAGTTTCAAAATCCCTTGGGTTACGCAAACCCGGCCGTCTCTTAAAGTCCTGCCAAAGGCAAAGGCGTTCGGCAAGGGGATTTGGGCTATACCTATCTTGGGCATAGGAATCTTGGCCTTATTGGCCAGATCCTCGACCATCCTATAAAGCTCGGGGTATTCTTCTTTCTTTACATAGCGCACGCGCATGGTCCATTCCACGATCTTTGGCCCGATCATATACTGGATGAACATCAGCACCAAAGAAAGCATAAGATAAAAATAAAAATCGGTGATGCCGGCGGCATAGCTGATCATAGAGATGACCGCATAAACTATGGCAAAGAGCACTGCTACTAAAAGCCACATTCTTAATTTCAGGAAAAACATGGTGTACACCCCCTTAAAAAGCGTTTTTATCTATTTCGCTAAATATGCCTTAATTATAAATCTAATTATCTGATTGTCAATAGGCGGCACATCCTCTATCTTGACCTTGGAAGCTGCCGCAGCGTCCAAAATATCTACGTAAACATAGACATATTGCTGGATATGGCCGCTATAGCCCTGGGTATTAAACCGGACATTTATAGAGGTGGCTTCGCCGGGAAGCAGAATCTTTTTTTTGACCTCTGATGTGGTGCACCCGCAGGAGGTATTAATATTCTTGATGTGCCAGAGATTACGGGAGGCATTCTTCAATGCAAAGGAATGCTCTAACACTGCACCTTCTTGCGCTCTTCCCGCATCCCATACGAGAGAATCTTCTTGATATCCTTCTGCTAACGGTGACCGTGGTATCTGGGTGTGGATAAGGACAAAACCAAGCAGAAAGAACACTAGCGCTAAAAGCAATTTCACGCTTAAAAGATGTTTCTTCAATAAGCGGGCAAATTGTTCTGAAGTTACTCCCAGAAGGGCAAAGACAAATATGATAAATAAAGGCGCTATAAACAAAAGGTTATAAAAAAGCAGGTAGCCCAGAGCCGGTAATTTCAGAGGCGTGGTCTTTAAGACAAAGATAATGGTCGGCAAGTATACCTGTCCAGTGCAGATTGCCTCAAGTATGGACACCAAGAACCCCGTGGCCAGAGAAGTAATGACGAGACGCAATATATGTACTTTGACCGGTTTTTCCTGGGCATTTCTAGGTTTTCTAAAATGCCAACCGATAACCGCATGTATCCGGCCTTTGACCGCATTTGGCAGTTGTAAGGCCAGGCCTTCGGCGCGCCCTTGCTTTATTATTTTCAAAAAATCATAGAGTGAAAGTATCCCCAGGATGATACTGAATATCCCGATAGAAAGATTTACTATTCTGGAGATAATCCAGAAGTTCTTTAATCGGTAAAGAAAATTAAAAAGGCCCAAACCGATGAAAAAATAAGTCGCGAATACGGCGAAGATAAAAGACAGGCCAATCACAGCAAGCTCTGCCTTCTTATACCCCTGTAAGGCCAGAAAGGAGATAAAAAAGATAATCACCGTAAAGGCACAGGGGTTGATACCATCCACCAGCCCCGCGCTAAAAACTGTAAATAGCTTCAAGTCCCGGAAGCGCGAAACCAGGTCTACCCGCGGTAATTCGTTTAAGGCAACCCCAGCGGTAATTGGCTGACTAAGTAGTGCCTTTAGATTCTCTTTTATATCCTTATCCCATTTCAGGAATTTACCCTCGAAATAGAATACCGGAGGGACCTCCTCTGGTTTTAGACCGTGTTTTTCACGCAGACTTAAGAGTAATTTATAATTCTGGAGATCGCCTATATCCCGATATTCCACCCTGATGCGGCCGGAAAACTCTTTTTCAATCTGAGGGATTAATTCCTGTTTTGCCTGTTGGCAGCGGTGGCAAGTAGCGGTGCCAAAGACTAAAAGCCGGCGGGTACCAGAAACATCCTCTGCGGCAGAGGTTAAACCGGTTACTGCCAAAAAAGCCAAAACAGCTACAAAATAAGGGAAAACCCGTTTTTTATTCATGTTTTTGCAGACTTGCCACACTCATGGTCTTTTATTTTATCATCCTGCTTATATTTTGCAACAAAAAGAATTGTATTTTTTAGTGTAACCGCAATATAATAATGTCCTAATTGGGCAAAATAGATTTGTCCGCTATAATGCCCTCCGGAAAGGAGGGCATTATGAACCAAAAGGACATTATTATAATGAGTCAAAGGGAACTAAAGAGACTAAAGGTAATCCATGAGGTAATAGATAAACACATTACTCAGAAAATAGCCACAGAATTACTTGCTCTTTCTCAAAGACAAATTAGGAGATTAGTTCAAAGGGTCCGTAAGGGAGGCGATAAAGGCATAGTCCATAGACTAAGAGGTAAGCCCTCTAACCGCAAGATTCCTCAAAAAGTAAAGGATAGGGTTATTAGTCTCTACAAAAGCAAATACCCCGACTTTGGCCCTACCTTAGCCACTGAAAAACTCTTAGAGTTAAACAAGATTAAACTGAGTAGAGGGACCTTAAGACTCTGGTTAATAGAAAAGGGCCTTTGGATAAGAGAGCGTAAGTCAAGAAAGCACCGTCACTGGCGGCCCAGGTGCGAATGTTTAGGTCAGATGGAGCAATTAGATGGCTCTCACCATGCCTGGCTTGAAGATAGAGGTCCAGAATTAGTCCTTATGACCTACATTGATGATGCCGCTAATCGCGTCTTTGCCAAATTCTACGATTACGAAGGGACAATGCCAGCTATGGATAGCTTCAGGCGCTATGCCCAAAAATATGGTTTGCCTCAAAGCATCTACGTCGACAAACACACCACTTACAGGTCAACTAAGAAACAAACCGTAGAAGAAGAGCTTAAAAACAAACCTTCCTTAAGTCAATTTGAAAGGGCATTAGAGGAATTAGGCGTAAATATTATTCATGCTAATTCACCTCAGGCAAAAGGAAGGGTAGAGCGCGTCTTAAGGACATTCCAGGACAGACTGATAAAAGAGATGCGCCTAGAAAACATTAAGACCAAAGACCAAGCAAACAGATTTTTAGAGAAGTATCTGCCTAAATTCAACCAGAAGTTTAGCATTGAACCCCTGAATCCAACTGATCTACACCGGCCTCTCCCTAAAAATGTAGACTTAGACAAGATACTCTCGGTAAGAACCAAAAGGGCTTTAAGGAACGACTTTACCATCAGGCACAATAAGAAGCTCTATCAGATATTAGATATGCCTGAAGGTATACGCACAAAGCAGGTCATTGTAGAAGAAAGACTCAACGGCAGAATGTATATAAACTATAATGGCTTTACGCTAAAGTATAGACTCATAGATGTAAAGCCACCAAAACCAAAACAACCTTATGAACCAAGAAATAAATATACTCCTCCCAGAGATCATCCTTGGAGGAAGTTTAAACTACTCGGCTCTTTAAACTTTGAAGAAAAAGAAGAAGTTTTAGTTGGTGCTCTTTAAAAATAGGACATTTCTATTTTGCTAAAAAGCGGACATTTTTAATTTGCTTTTACAGAATTGTATTTTTTAGTTGACAAACCGTGAAAAAATGTTATACTTTAAAACAGTTAAGCAGCTTTTTTCAAAGGAGTAAACAGATTACGATTTTTCAAAGGACCGTAAAACAGAGAAAGTATTAATGCGCTTTACGGTTTTTTTGTTATAAACCGAGGAGGTGAATAAGAACAGATGGCAAGAGGCAAAGTGAAGTGGTTCAGCAATCAGAAGGGTTATGGCTTTATCACGCGCGAAGATGGCAAAGACGTGTTTGTACATCACAGCGCTATAAAAGGAGAAGGCTATAAAACCTTAGAGGAAGGACAAGAAGTAGAGTTTGAGGTAGCCCAAGGCCCCAAAGG
>CAZAPC010000097.1:0-4390 GCA_964486875.1 uncultured Planctomycetales bacterium | reverse complement strand
GCTGGAGACGAGAATTGAACTCGTGACCCCGTCCTTACCAAGGACGTGCTCTGCCAACTGAGCTACTCCAGCAGTATTGCTAAGCGCCTTAGTCGGCAAGTGTTAGAAAAATAAAAAAAATCCCTTTAAGGATTCTCTTGAAGAATTCTTAACGGTTTATTTTCTTACGGTTAAAGTATTGTAACTACAGATATTTACCACCCTAGAAAACCATTTTCTAGCGTGGTTTACGTAAGCAATAGAATATATACTAGTTTGGTAGGATTGTCAAGTATTTTTTAATGTTTTTTCAAACCAACTTATCGTTTTCTTCAAGCCGTCTTCAAGCTTAACCTTGGGATTCCATTTCAAAGTCTTTCTTGCTAAAGATATATCCGGTTTACGCCTGCGGGGGTCATCCTGCGGCAAACCTTTCAATATAACCTTGCTCTTTGATTCTGTCAACCTCAATACAATTTTTGCTAACTGAGCAACCGTAAATTCTGTAGGATTTCCTAGATTAACCGGATAATTGTATGAAGAACACATTAGCCTAAAAAGCCCCTCTATTAGATCATCTATATAACAAAAACTGCGCGTCTGCTTGCCATCACCATAAATAGTAACCGGCTTACCGAGTATTGCCTGAGTTATAAAATTAGAGACCACCCTCCCGTCATTCTCTCTCATCATAGGGCCATACGTGTTAAATATACGCACAATCTTGGTATCAATCTTATGCACACGGCGATAGGCCATGGTGATCGCTTCGGCAAAACGTTTAGACTCGTCATAACATCCGCGTACGCCTATTGGATTTACATTTCCCCAGTATTCTTCTTTTTGCGGATGCACCGATGGATCACCATATACTTCTGATGTTGAAAAAAGCATAAAAACCGCACTTTTCGCTTTTGATAAACCTAAAGCATTATGCGTGCCTAGAGAGCCGACTTTAAGTGTTTGGATCGGGAAATCCAGATAATCAGACGGAGAAGCCAATGATGCACAATGCAAAACATAATCAACCTTTCCCTGAATAGAAATATGGCTACAAACGTTGTGAGTTAATAGAGTAAACATGCTGTCTTTTATTAAATCCCGTATATTATCCAGCGAACCGGTTATAAAATTATCTATACAGATAACCCGGTTCTTTTCAGCCAGCAATCTTTTGCAAAGATGAGAACCTATAAAACCCGCTCCACCGGTTATAACTATTGTTTTTTTACGCATTGCTTTTTCCAATAATCTATTGTAATGCCTAATCCTTTAATAAAATCAAACCTCGGGCTGTAACCTAACAGTTTTCTTGCCTTTGATAAATCAGCCAGTGTTTTAAATACATCCCCGGGCCTTTTATTTAAAAAATCCGGTTTGATATTTTTGCTTAGGAGACGATTAAGTATTTTTATAAGCTCAAGCACGCTGTAATCTTTGCCTGAAGCTATATTGAATACTCCGTATTCTGGTATGCGCGCTTTTGCCGCCAGGATATTTGCGTCAACTACATTTTTAACGTAAGTAAAATCACGTGACTGCTTTCCCGAGCCATAAACAGGCGGGTGCCTGCCATTGATTAAACAATTAATAAATTTAGGGATAACCACGGCATATTCATCGTCCAGCGATTGCCTAGGGCCAAATACGTTAAAATAACGCAAGGCAACTGTTTTAAGCTTATAATGATAACTGAATATCCTACAATAATATTCTCCCGCTAGCTTTGTCAAGGCATACGGAGATATTGGGTGCGGATAGAATGACTCCCTTTCAGGAAAATTTTCTACATCCCCGTAAACTGAGCTCGAAGAAGCAAAGACAAAACGTTTTATTCTATTATCTTTAGCCGCTTGCAGCATATTAAGGGTCCCTGTTATATTAACATCGTTATAATCATAAGGGTTATTCATTGACTTTGGGACACTTCTTAGCGCTGCTTGATGCAGGATAAAATCAATCCCCTTGCAAGCCTTAAAACATGCCTCTTTTGAGCGTATATCCGCCTTTATTATTTCGATTTTATCTTTAACTCTTTCTAGGTTCTCTTTACGGCCGCTGGAGAAATTATCCAAAACACGTACCGTCTCTTTCCTGCTGACAAGATACTCAACAATATGCGAACCTATAAAACCTGCCCCTCCGGTAACAAGAAAGCTGCTCATAGTCTTATAATTTTACTATTATCCTTACCTATATATACATTGCGCGTATCAAATATGCTCTTTGCGTTCTTTAAAATTAGATTATAATCCAAGCGGGAATGATCCGTAACAATAACAACGCAATCATATTTAGATAAATTTTCCTTTGTAATAAACACTGATTTAAGATTTAAATTCGGGAATTTTAGATACGGGACCAGCGGATCATGGTAAGAAACCTTAACCCGGGATTTAATTAAAATATCAATTATATCCAAAGCAGGAGATTTTCTTAAATCTTTAACATCTTTTTTATACGCAACTCCGATAATCAGAACCTTGGATTTATTAAACATAACCCCCTTATCTTTAAGCAAAGACTCTATCCTATTTACAACATACTCAGGCATGAAGGTGATCAGGTCTGACGCAAGCTTGATAAAACGCGAGTTAAAACCGAACTTTTTTGCCTTCCAGTATAAATAAAGCGGGTCCTTAGGGATGCAGTGCCCTCCTACGCCCGGCCCAGGGTAAAACGGCATGAAGCCAAAAGGCTTTGTAGCAGCTGCACTGATTGCCTCCCAGATATCTATCTTCATCTTATGCGCCATCATCGCCAATTCGTCTATCAAGCCTATATTAACTATGCGGAATGTATTCTCCAGTAATTTAGTAATCTCGGCTACGCGCGTAGAAGAAACCAAAACTACCCTATCCACTATATTTTCATATACCGCCTTTCCCATTAAAGCGGCATACCTATTGACTCCTCCTATAACCTTAGGGATCTTGGAAACCGGGTATCTGGAATTTCCCGGGTCAATTCTTTCAGGAGAAAAACATAGATAAAAACCTTCTCCGTGACGCAAACCGCCCTTCTCCAATAAAGGCAGTATTACCTCTTCCGTAGTACCGGGATAGGTTGTACTCTCAAGAATAACTAAACTTCCTCTCTTTAAATTTCCCGAGATAGCAATTACTGCATCTTTAATAAATGATATATCCGGGTAATTTTTCCTCTTTAAAGGGGTAGGGACGCATATAATAATAACGTCTGCTTTTTTCAACAGGCTGAAATCTCCGCAAGGAATCAGTTTGCCAGAAACCAAAGCGCTTCTCAGAGACCTCGGCTCAACATCGCTTATATATGCCTCTCTCTTTTTAAGCCTGGCTAGCCTGTCTTTATCAATCTCGATACCAAAAACAACAAAACCTTTTTTTGAAAATTCTAATGCAAGCGGCAATCCTACGTATCCCAAACCCACCACTGCCACCTTAACTTCTTTTTTCTTTAACTTGTCCTTAAATTGCCGTAAAGAGCCCTGCATCATACACCTTTCCTACCGATACAAATGTAACTGAATCCTAGCTTCAACATCTTAAATGGGTCATAGATATTACGTCCGTCAATCACAAGCGGCCTTTTTAACAATTTCTTCATTCTCAAGAAATCAAGTTTCTTAAACTCATCCCAATCCGTAGCAATCAAAAGACAATCACAGCCCGCTGCAACCTTATAAGGATCCGGACAGAATTTTATCCCTGTAACTTCTCTCCTTGCCTTATCCATAGCTTCAGGGTCATAAACCTTAATCCTGGCCCCTTCTTCCTGCAGGGACCTGATTAAACCAAGAGCCGGAGAATTCCTTATATCATCAGTATTGGGCTTAAAGGCTAAACCCAGTATGCCGATATTCTTACCCTTAATAATCCAAAGTGCCTCTTTAATTTTACCTATAAAGAATGACTTCTGCTCCTCGTTTATTTTTTTGACTTCTTTAAGCAATTTGAAATCATAACCTAGTTTACCGGATATACTTAAGAAGGCCGCAAGGTCTTTGGGAAAACAAGACCCGCCGTAACCTAATCCCGCATCAAGGAAATTCCTGCCGATCCTTTTATCTAAACCCATCCCGCAGGAAACCTCTTTTATATCAGCCCCCACTATATCGCAGATACGCGAGACCGCGTTAATAAAAGATATCTTGGTAGCAAGGAAAGCATTGGAAGCATGCTTGATTAGCTCGGCAGACTTTATATTAGTTACAACTACCGGAGCGTTTAAAGGCTTGTACAATTTAAGAAGGAGGCCTTCGGCCCTGGAGGATTCTACCCCGATAACAATCCTATCCGGATTCATAAAATCATGAATCGCAGAACCCTCCCTCAAGAATTCAGGATTTGAAGCAACATCAAATTCGACCTTACCTTTTATATATGTGGTTATAGTCTTTTTTACCCATCTTCCGGTTTCTACCGGCACAGTT
>CAZAPC010000096.1:1639-4432 GCA_964486875.1 uncultured Planctomycetales bacterium | reverse complement strand
ATGGTATATACCCGAGAAAGGGAAGGTTGACATAGCTGCTTACCTCTTCTGCGGTCCGGATGGTTGAATCCAGATATTCTAAGAACATAGCAAGGCCGACGCCGCAACCCAAACCGAGAAATATAGAGATGAGAATGGTCTTTGCTTTTTGCGGCTTAAAGGGAGCTCCCGGAGGCAAAGCCGGGTCAATGATGCGTATGGTGGAAGTCTCCAGCTTTTCGCTTACCCCGGCCTCCTTGGAACGCGCGAGCATATTCGTGTAAACCTCCTGGTTTGAATCAACCTCTTTCTTCAGAAGATTATACTGCACGAATTTCTGCCTTAATATTAACAAATTAGTGGTTTCTTTTTCAATCTTGGCGTCAATATCTTTAAGCTGGGCATTTAACGCTATCATTTTAGGATGCTTATCTTTATACCTCTCCTTGGTGCGGGAGATTTCCACCTCCAGGTTAGACTTCTGCGCTTTCAGCGCGTCTAAAACGCTCTGGCTTTTCTCAACTGTCCCTTCCTGCGCAACTATCTTATTTTCCTGAACATACTTGTTCAATGCCTCTTCCGCGGCCTGTATTCTTTTCTTTACATCCTTAAGCTGATCCTCCAGCCATCCGCCCGCTTCCTTGATCTTGCGGTTACGGTTATCTATATCCTGCTTGATGTATACCTTGGCCAAATTATTTGCTATGGTTGCTGAACGCAACGCATCCCCGTCTTCAACGTTTATTAATACCACGCTTGAATTAGTTACGGGTTTTACGTTGATCTTGCTCACCAGCAAGCCTACCGGGTCGCCGGAACTCTTAAAATCCGGCTCCGCTCCTAACCGCGAATCGCTCAAAACTTTCTCCGCTAAATCGCGCGAACCAAGCACCTTGATCTGGGTCTGGATATAATTTGGTTCAGCTTCCGGGGTATAGACTTCTTCAAACTTAGTAACCTTTACCTGGGACTGCGGGCTTTCAATTACGATGCTCACCGTGGCCCTATACATGGGCTTGATAGTAGAAACATAAATAACGGCAGCTAAGGAAATAATGACCAGGCAGCTTAAGATTACAGGCAGCCTTTTCCTGCATATTTTTACATAATCGTATAAGGTTACTTCTCTTATTTCGGAGTTAGGCAGCATTTAAAAAGTCCTTTTTCTAAAAGAAAGATTCCGGGACAACGATTTTATCTCCTGGCTCAAGTTTGACATCGCGGCTTACCTTTGCGCCTTTTAAGATAGAAGCTACCGGCACGGTAAAGGTGACATTCTTGCCTTCACCCTCGCGTATTACCCTCGTGGAATTACTGGATGCCATGTCGGTAACGCCTCCGGCCATTGCAATTGCCTCTACGGCGGTTAAGCCTTCCTTGTAAGGGTATCTCCCCGGGCTCCTGACCTGGCCGAGCACAAGGATAAAATATGATGCTTCACTAAGCTCTCCCACTATAATTAAATCTCCCGGCTTAAGCTCTATGTCTTTTTCCGTATTGTTTTGCTCGGTAATCTCCTTAACATTGATAGGCGTGGTCTCTTTCTGGCCGCCCTCTTTTGTCCTGACGAGCTTCACATTCTCCGCGTTAGCCTTATCGCTAAAACCACCGGCTAATGAAATCGCATCCACCACCTTCATCCCTGATTTTAACTGATACGAGCCGGGAGACCTGACATTTCCCAGGATGGAGAATTTACCGTATTCCTGCACGAAAACTGTCACCTGCGGGTTTATCAGATAATCCGCCTGCAATAAATCGGTTATCTTTTTCTCGAGGCCTTTGGCGGTAAGCCCCTTGGTGTCTACCGAACCTACGAGAGGATATGTTATAAGCCCGTTAGCTGCCACGCGCACAGTTTCGGATAAGTCCGGCTCATCGTAAACCTTTATCTGGATCAGGTCATTAGGCGAAATCTTGTATTCCTCTGCCTGCTCCGCCGTGAACCCCGGTTTACAAAAAAGGATTGCTGCTAACATAATCAGGTTAATATATTTTATGGTCTTCATAGGTTTATTAGAACTTTGCCTGGGTCTTAAAAGAAATAACGTCCCTTTGGTAATCCCCGCCAACATTAAAATTATATGCGGTATGCGTCCAGGTAAGGGAAAAGTCCAGCCAGCTCCTGAAAGCGTATGCCAATCCCAGATTGCATCCGTATGTATCATTTTCTTTAACAAACGGTCCATATTTAGGGTACCGCTGGAAACTCGCATTCACGCCGTAGCTTAAGCGTAATTTAGTGCTAAAGCCGAAGCGGTGGTTGCCTGACAAACTAATAGAATTAGTATTATAATCATTCACATCACCTTCATATTCATTATGAAGCGTGTATGCATAATCAAAGGATATGTCCGAGCGGGAGGATATCTTGTATCCCAGATTAAAGTTATAAACGCCTTCATCGTAATCGTTGCCGCTCTTCTGGTCATCTATAGTATAAGTACCTTTTAAAAGAACGGTAGTTTTAGGAGAAACAGCGCTTGTAATGCCTAAGCCGCAGATATTCTGTTTATAGCTGGGCTCTAGCGCATCTATATGCGGGTATCTTTTGCGATAATACTCGTATGAAGCTAAAATACGGGTTTTCTTGCTCAAATTGAAATAGGGATTGAAGGTAAGATCATCGCTCCAATAGTCATTGTCTGACGGCCGCACCTCAAAATCCGTGCGCGTATACTTGGTATCAAAGCCCATGCGGTTAAAAACGCGGCCATAAGCCACGGTGAAGGCGTTAGTCCAGTTCCTTTTAAGATTGTCGCTAGCTACGTCTGCTGCTCCGGTCGCAACTTCCCCCGTATTCCTGGTCGCAGG
>CAZAPC010000096.1:0-1539 GCA_964486875.1 uncultured Planctomycetales bacterium | reverse complement strand
CTCAAGAAAGATTCTCCTTTTTCTTCGTTGCCGGTTTGCTTTAAAGATTCTGCCTGCGCCATGCTAAAAGCCCGATTAACAGCTAATTCTCTTTGTTGCATAATTTGCTCCTGCTCAATGCTGCTTAACGCCATTGACATAGCCTGTTCTCTAAATAAAGCTTCGGAAACCTGCGCGTATGAAACCCGCCAGCTAAATAAAATAACTACCAAAATAACCCCAAATGAGAGGGTGCGTATCTTAGCCCCCTTCATCGCCTAAAAGAAGTTTTTTGTATTTATCGTATGGAAAATAATTATCCCTGAATACAATCTTCCCGTCTTTACTAACCAAGACATACTGCGGAAAGCCTTCGATCTTATAAGCACGGGTGACTGTAGTATCCTTATCCAGCAAAACACGGTAAGCTAAAAAATAACTTTTAAGAAAATTATCCACCGCATCCGGCAGCTCACCTGAATTAATCGCCAATACCTCTATGCCCTCTTTGGAGAGGCCAACATACAGGTTATTGAGCGAACTTAATTCGCTGCTGGACATCGGGCTCCAGGTGGCCCAAAACATTAACACCAGAGGCTGCCTTCCGGTATAGCCAACAAGGGAAACCATATTCTGGTCTGTATCCTGTAATTTAAACTTGGGGGCGTTTTCCAGTTCCCCTTGAGACGGAATTGCAGCAAGGCGGGAATCGATCATCTCCTGTTCTAAAGATTTTACTGCTCTCCCGGCAGCATAAACCCTGCTTATTAATAACAGGGTCCCAAAAAATAACAGGCTCAGGCAAACAAAATATTTTCTATTTTCCAGCCATCTTGCGCACATTTTCCAGCCTCCTTACAACTTCATTCCGCAGATTCTCTTCGATATCTAGGTACTGCAGGCCTATTTTATATTGATTTAACCGGGGCATCCATTTAACCCAGGTAACTTTGGCTTGGCTCAACACAGGGGTAGATATGCGTGGAAAATTGATACGGAGCTCAATTAAATTTCCAGGCGCCAGTTTCTTATCAGATAATAGGCAGGCTCCTCCTCCGCTAATATCCTTAACCCCTCCTATCTCTGTCGCAGCCCCAGGAACGGATAATTGCCTGTATTTTACAAGATGGTAAATTCTAATCCTGGGATACCTTCTTTTATTCGTAGCAGTTTTCTTTGTAAAGATACTCATGTCAATAGTTTAACAAATATCGCTTTATTGTCAAGAATTTAAATCCGGAATGTAATTAAGCTGCAATGGGGTGGCACTTGACCCTCCGCAAATATTTTACCTGCCTCTACGGCAGGATCAGGGAGGGTTGTAAAATTAGCAATCCCCTAAAGGGTAAGGCCAGGGCAATTACAGCAACGATTAAATACTGGCGATGGTCTTTATATAATCGTTTATCTTGCTTTGCCATTGTCACTTCCCTTCTTATCTACGCTGTACGCCAAGTTTTGCACTTGGCGCTTCGCGCCTCGGCACAGCCACTCGCTCCCTGCCTGCCGGCAGGCAGGTACCAGCTGAGCTAAGGGGATGCATATATTCTACTGAAAAAG
>CAZAPC010000095.1:0-4435 GCA_964486875.1 uncultured Planctomycetales bacterium | reverse complement strand
GCTTTATAGTTTAGCAGACAAGGTTATATTAACAAAGGCCAATAATTTAAGGGGCCTAGACCCGCGATCTTTAGCAGATAATTTCAAAGGTAAAGAAAGTTATATTACTACTAGCGTTTATCAGGCAAGGAATTTAAGTATGCGCCTGGCAAAGAGAAGCGACTTGATTTTAGTAGCCGGGTCTTTATTTGTTGCCGGAGAGTTTAAATATGGGGTTAGAAGATATAGCTGATACAATTGCAGCCATTTCTACTCCTGCGGGAGAGGGGGGGATTGGTATTGTGCGCTTAAGCGGCAAAGCCGCGTTAAGAATTGCTGATGAAATATTTGTTTCTGCCTCCGGGATTAAGCCTTCAGGCTTTAAGACTTACACAACTCATTATGGTAAGGTTATCGAGAACGGAGAAGTTATAGATGAAGCAATTTTAACTGTAATGCTGGCGCCTAAATCTTATACCCGTGAAGATATTGTAGAAATTAACTGTCACGGAGGAATAGTGGTTTTGCGGGATGTCCTGCAGCTGACTTTAAGGCACGGCGCAAGATTAGCTCAACCGGGAGAATTTACCAGGAGGGCATTCTTAAGCGGAAGAATTGATTTAGCTCAGGCTGAAGCAGTTATTGATATAGTGCGAGCTAAGACAGACGCGGCTTTAAAGATAAGCGCTGAGCAACTGGGGGGAGGGTTATCCAGGCAGGTAAATAAAGTAAGGCGTATATTGCTTGATGTCTTGGCGTTTATCGAAGCAGATATTGATTTCCCCGGGGAAGACTCCGGCGGATTGAATTTAAATGAGGTTACTGCTAAGCTCAAGCCCGCATTGACTAAATTAAAAGATTTAATCAAAGGATTCTCCGAAGGCAAGGTTATCCGCGAAGGCATAAAAGCTGTAATTTGCGGCAGGCCAAACGTAGGCAAGTCTTCATTGTTAAATGCACTATTAAGAGAAGAGCGTTCTATCGTTACTTCTTGTGCCGGGACTACCCGCGATACTATCGAGGAGCTAATTGATATTAAGGGTATACCTGTCCGGATTGCCGATACTGCCGGAATTCTGGAGCCAAAAGATCTGATAGAGCATAAAGCGGTTAAACGCGCCCGCCGCTATATTGATTCTGCGGATATAGTAGTTTTGCTATTCGACGGGGGAAAGAGTTTAAACAGGGATGACTTAAAATTAATAAGAAAGCTTAAAGAACGGACAGTAATTGCTGTTATTAATAAGATGGATGCCAGGCAGAAGATCGACATAGATGAAATAAAGAGAACATTTACCCGGGTATTTAAGATTTCAGCTAAGAATGCTAGGAATATTAATTTGCTGGAAGATGCAATCGCGGATTTAGTGTATAGGGGCAAGGTTCCCGCGCAGGAGCCGGTTCTGGTAAGCAATTATAGGCATGCGGAGCTTTTGAGGAAAGCGCAAAAACTTATTGAAGAAGCGCTAGTTTCATTAGATAATAAAGTTCCGGGAGAGTTTATCGCTTATGAGATTAAAGGAGCGGTTGGTTTTTTAGACGACATCCTGGGGAAGAATTTTTCGGAAGATCTATTGGATAAGATATTCAGTAAATTTTGCATAGGAAAGTAGGTATCGTAAATGGATAAGAAGAGAATCGAGAAAGCGGTACGCGAGATATTAGCTGCGATAGGGGAAAACCCAAAAAGAAAAGACCTTCTGGATACGCCCAAGAGGGTGGCCCAGATGTACGAAGAGATCTTCTCGGGTATAAAAAAAGACCCTGAAAAGGAACTCGAGATTATACTGGACCAGAAACACAGTGAAATTATTTTGCTTAAAGGTATACCTCTTTATAGCGTTTGCGAACATCACCTGCTTCCTTTCATCGGCAAGGCGAATATTGCCTATATTCCTAAAAACGGCAGGGTTACGGGTTTAAGTAAATTAGCCCGGGTTGTGGATATCCTGTCACGAAGGCCGCAGGTGCAGGAACGCTTGACCACTCAGGTAGCGGATATTGTTATGTCTAAACTAAGGCCGCTGGGGGTTATGGTGGTGGTTGAGGCAGAACATCTTTGTATGTCTATGAGAGGAGTAAGAAAGCCCGGGACAATGACCGTTACTTCCGCGGTAAGGGGAATATTTAAGGAGAATGAGAAGACACGCTCAGAGGCTTTGGCGCTAATTAAGTTTTAAAAAGGAGGAGATATGGTGGCAAAGAATATGGGGAAGATATCGTTGGGGATAGAAGCGAATATCGCTGCCCTATTAAGCTATTTACTTGGGTTTGTAACCGGGATTATATTCTATGTGCTGGAGAAGGAAAACAAATTTGTACGTTTTCACGCCATGCAATCTATGTTAGTATTCGGAGTGCTGTTTGTCCTATCAATAATGCTCCAATTCGTAATATTTATACTCTGGCCTTTAGTGGTTATACTGAACATCGCCGGGATAGCGCTTTGGGTTATTTTGATGGTCAAGGCGTACCAAGGCGAGTATTTCAAGCTTCCCATTGCCGGGGATATAGCCGAGAAGAATTCTTAATTTTTTCATTTAAGTCAAGAAAGAAAACGCTTCCTCCGGAGGCATGAAATAGCCTTGATTTCATTCCTCGTTATGGCATACTAATTTTAAGAGGGTTTTTAAAAGTATCGCTATAGCCAATGCCTAAAGAAGGTTTTCTGGAAAAAAGAAAAGGCGTACGTTTTCTAATCTCTATCCCCTTAAAGTATGCTAAGGTAGGCATTAAGCAGCTTGCCGATGCCGTAACCAATGATATAAGCGCTGAAGGGCTGGGGTTGATTACTGTTGAGGATATTCCGGTCAACACCCCCTTAAATGTTTCTCTTACTATGCCCGATAACGGAGAAGTAATTCCTATTGATACTGAAGTATTATGGTCAAAGAGCGATGTGTCCGGACGTTGCCACATAGGATTAAAATTTAAAAATAGCCGCTTAAAACTAATCCCTCTGGTTTTAAGGACAATAAGCGCCAGAATGTAGCCCCCTGCCTTAATAACTATTTTCTCCGGTAATGATAATGTAAAATAAGTTTCGCACTTTTGATATTGCCTTTAGAATAAAAAAGGCATATCCTCTTAGGTTGATAACTCTAAATTATTAACCTAACCGGCCCTTGCGGGCCAGCAAAAGGAGGATACGCCTTATGAGCAGGCCAGTAGATTTTTCTACCAGTAATCTACCAAAGCAATGGCAGTATGTAAAGCGTAACTTACGCGAGATGGGGATATTGAATCAGACAGAGGCAGATGATATCGAAGTAAAGGCAAGGTTGATAGTGGAAGGATTCTTCCAGCGTTCAATAAACGGTGAATTCAGGGAGCAGATTAAAGCCGAGGAATACGAACGAACAGATGAACGCTGTGATATCCGTTCCGGCACATACCCCAGGACATTTACGACTACCTTTGGTAAGGCAAGATTGCTTATCCCCAAGGTTAGGAAAAAAAGCCGGGATTATGTCTATAACCTTTTTGCCAAATACCAAAGAAGGCGGCAGAAGTTTGATGATATGATCGTACTGTCATTATTGCTTGGATTCTCTACTCGTAAACAACAGAAGTTTTTCCAGGCTTTTATCGGGGATTCGGTAAGCCATCAGACGGCCTCGCGCCTTATACAAAATCTTGGTGATGAATTACGAGAGTATCGGTCCCGGCCTATAGAAGACAAATACCGCTTTATCTTTATTGATGGACTATGGGTACACATCAAAGAGGTTGATATTAAGAAAAGGCCGGTTCTCTTTGCCTTAGGCATTACTAAAGACGGCAGGCAGGAGATTATTGCCTTTAAATTAGCTAAGGGCGAGACTGAGGCAGAATACATCAGCTTCCTTAATGATCTCTACCGAAGAGGCTTGATTGGCAAGTCTTTAGAGCTTATTATCTCTGATGGCTCTGAGGCTATAATTGCAGCCTGCAATACTGTCTATCCCTATACCCCAAGGCAGCGTTGCTATACCCACAAGCTAAGGAATCTTATGCAGAATATTAGGTATAAGTTTAAACATAGGGCAAAACTTATGAAGCAAGCCAGCAATATCTATAAAGCAGCTTCAAGGCAGGAGGCAATTAAAAAGTTTAGGGTATTCGTTAATCGTTGGCAGCATCTTGAGCCAAGGGCTATTAAATGCTTCCAGGATGAGTTTTATCATACGCTTAACTTCTATGATTTCCCAAAAGAAGTGCGCTCTGCCATATCAACCACGAATCACTTAGAGCGTTTTCTTGAGGAGATAAGAAGGCGCATTAAGATACAAGGCTACTTTAAGAATGAAAGAAGCCTTAACCTTTGGATATTTGGGCTCATTAAACATATAAACTTAAAACCGATTCAACAACCTAAGAGCAAAGCCTTAAAGCAAAAGTGCGAAATATTGCTTGCTTAACTGGGAAAAAATAGGTTTTGCCTTGGAAGCATTTTTACTGGTATACTATTTTAACA
>CAZAPC010000094.1:0-4438 GCA_964486875.1 uncultured Planctomycetales bacterium | reverse complement strand
ATTATATTGCGATTACAGAAAAAATTTAACGTTTTTTTGTGATTGAAATAATGCAATATTGGATTATAATGGAGCCTAAAATAAACAGCCTCTAAAAGGTTAGGACAGAAAGGAACAAAATGCTTAAGTTATTACGCAACAAGAAGATTTTAAAGAAGATATGGATAGTCTTAGGAATAATTATTATCCCCGCCTTTGTCTTCTGGGGATTCGGCGGCATAATGCGCGATAAGGAGGAAAAAGGGTTCATCGGGGAAATATCTGGGGAAAAGATAGATTACCAGGAATTTAAAGACTCCCTTTCTGCTGTAAAAAATACGGCTATAATGCGCTACGGTGTTAATTTCGGACAGACACTCAAGGAACCTGAATTAAAAACACAGGCCTGGGAAAGGTTAGCCCTTATCCATGCGGCTAAAAAAATAAAAATCAAAGTTTCCGATAAAGAGGTGGTAGGAATAATTGAAAGCTACCCCTTCTTTAAACGGGACGGAAAGTTTGACAATAAACTTTATAATGAACTGCTTCAATATGTCTTCCGTACCCAACCGAGGGTATTTGAAGAGCAGCAACGTCAAAATATAATGATTTCAAAATTATACCATAAGATAACTTCCGGGGCGGCCCTAACCGAAGAAGAAACCCGCCAGGGTTACATTAAAATCAATTCAGAGATTAACCCTAAGTTTAAATTTAATGAAAAGAAATACTTAAGCGAGAAAAAAGAATTTGAGGCAATAGTACTTGAGGATAAGAAAGAAAAGCTCTTCTTTGAATTTATTTCCCAGCTTATAAAATAGACTAAGCGTTATTTAAAAGACTTAGCCTATTTTAATCGCATTTACCGGGCAGGAATCTGCCACTTCCTGCAAGTTACAGCTTGTACATATTTGGGCTTTTACATGCGCAATCCCATCCCCCTGAATCTCAAATACCTCGGGGCAGGACTGCTCGCACAAACCGCATCCTACGCAGGTTGAAGCATCTACAGTAACCTTACTCATTGCAATCTCCTTAATTTTCCCTTTTTTTCTGCCCGAAAATTGATCCCGAGCGAAGCGAGGGATTTATCTTTCTAATAAGTTTTCAAACATCTCTTCATGAGTAATCTCTTCTGACAAAATATGCGTAACCAACTGATAAATAACATGTTCTTTGCCAAAGGTCTTCTTAGCCAGTTTATGATAAACCTGTATTGCTTCTGCTTCTGCTTCCGAAACAATCCGGATAATACGGTTGATATCCGCTGTATTCTTCGGAGGCAAAAGATACGGGGCATTGGCGTTTTTCTCTAAATCCATCGGATTAGCTACAGGGACATCCCCAAGCTTGGTAATCAAATCCGCTAACTCTTCCGCATGCTCCAACTCATCTTTAGCCAGCTTTTCAAGAGCGCCCTTTACTCCATGATAATTACGCCCGGATACAGTCTGAGCCATATACCAATAAAGATAATAGGCCAGCCACTCATCGGCATAGGCCTTATTTAAATCTTTTACCAGATCCTTTAAGCTTACTTCAGTTATTGCCCTTGCCTGTTTTCCCATATCCCGCCTCCTTGCCCAAAAGGGCACACCAGCCTCTCAATTAAGGCCGAGTGCTATTTGCTTAAACTTGTGCCTCTACTTTCAACCCGTATTTCTTTATATTATTATCTGCTATGTCCTGTACCTTCTTAAGTTCTTCAGGGTTTTTGAGCAGATGTTTGAACCTGCCCTGGAGTTTTAAATACTCCTCAACAGGTTTAGGGGTAATTGTGCGCCGCGCAGAAATTACGCCGTTCTCATATTCAATTAAAGGATAGAGCCCGGTTTCAATCGCAAGCTTTGCCACATAAACGGTAAGGCTTGTATCATGTCTCCATCCTAAAGGACAAGGGACATGAACCTGTATATACTTTGGGCCCTTAATAGATATCGCCTTTTTAACCTTCTTTTGTAAATCCAGAGGAAAACCGGAAGATGCGGTAGCAACGTAAGGGATACCGTGGGCATTAACTATTTCAGGCATCGGTTTTTTCGGCCTTAAATTTCCGGAGGAGATGCTGCCTACAGGGCTAGTTGTAGTATTAGTGTCAAATGGCGTCAAACCGCTGCGCTGAACACCGGTATTCATATAAGCTTCATTATCATAGCAAACATACAGGATATTGTGCCCGCGCTCAAGCATACCGGATAAAGCCTGTAAGCCTATATCCGCAGTCCCGCCGTCTCCTGCCTGCGCAATAATATTAATCTGATCCTGCTTACCTAAATATTTAACCGCAGATTCTACGCCCGAAGCAACAGCAGCAGCATTCTCAAACAAAGAATGTATCCAGGGCACTCCCCAGCTTGTCTCGGGGTATTTAGTAGAAAAAACTTCCAGGCACCCCGTATTATTAACTACTATAGTATTAGGGCCTGCTGCATCGATAACCAGCCGTGCCGCCATTGACTGCCCGCATCCTGCGCATGCAGTATGCCCTGAATTAAATAAAGTCTTACTCATAATTCTCTCTTAAAAGCTCAGGTTTTAAATCAATAAACTCTCCCTGGCACCCTTTGCCGGTTAAAAGCCGGAAGATCTCCTTAATAGACTCTTTAGTAATATCGCGGCCCCCTAAACCAACTATAAAGCTACTTATCGCCTTTGGCTTCTTAGGCTTACCGAAGAATACCGCTTTTATCTCAGAGGCCAACGGAGCAAAAGAACCCATTGATAACGCCCGGTCAATCACAGCCACTTTAGGCACATTCTTTAAGGCTTCGTAAATCTGATTAGCCGGAAATGGCCTTAAGGATGTTATCTTAAGCAAACCAACCTTCTTACCCTTCTTTCTTAATTCATCTACGACCTCTTTAATGGTGCCGCATACAGAGCCCATAGCCACGATTACCCGTTCTGCATCTTTAATCTGATATTCTTCTATTAAACCGTTATAGTTACGGGCAAAAACCTTGGAAAATTCCTGGGTTAACTTAGGTATAAGTTCCAGGGCCTCTTTATGTGTCTCGTTTAACGCAAAACGCGCTTCGGTATAAAATTCAGGGTCAACTAAAGGGCCCAAGGTCAAAGGATTTGTAACATCTAATTTATAAGGAGGATTATACGCGGGGAGAAACTTATCTACCATATCCTGGGAAGGCATATCTACGGTCTCAACTCCGTGCGTCAACACAAATCCGTCAACGCATATCATCACCGGAAGCATTATGGATCTATCCTCCCCTAATTTATAAGCAATAAGATGAAGATCGACTGCTTCCTGAATATTCTCGGCATGCAACTGAACCCACCCTGAATCACGCAAAGAAACTACATCCTGATGATCATTCCAGATATTTATCGGCGCAGAAATAGCCCGCGCAGCGGTAGTCATGATGACCGGAAGGCGCATCCCAGCAATATTGTAGAGGACTTCGGCCATAAGAAAAAGCCCTTGAGAGCTTGTAGCGGTATAACTTCTGACCCCGCAGGCGACTGAGCCTAATACCGTAGAGGCTGCGGAATGCTCGCTTTCAACATTAACAAACTGCGCATTTAATTTACCGTCGGCAACTATCTGGGCAAGTTCTTCTACTATATGGGTCTGAGGTGTAATCGGATAAGCAGAAATTACTCCCGGCCTGCAAAGCCTGACAACCTCAGCGATAGCTAATGAGCCCTCTAAAAACTCCTTCATGCCTGGCCTTCCTTTACCATCTCAATATCTTTCTTGGGGCAAACTGCCGCGCAATTACCGCACCCCTTGCAGAAATCCGGGTCAAAATCATAGGTATTCTTCCCCTGGCCGCTTATACAGGCTTCAGGGCAGACTATTAAACACATGTTACAGGCAATACAATCCTTCTTAAGAAATTTCGGCCTTAATTCAGTACGCCAAGGGCCTGTTTTATTATTTCTGCTTGAGCCAGGTTTACAAACTAGAGGACCGAACATAATCAAATCCTTCCTTTGCTGCTTTTATATTTACTTCTTGTAATTTCTGATTGAATCGATGTTTAATTGCCGCATACAAATCATCCAGAGTCAGCTCTCCTGTAGCCGCGCAGAACCCCCCCAACATCGCAGTATTGCCAAGCGGCCTTCCTATATGCTTTAAGGCAATTTCGTTAGCCGGGACAATAAAAATTTTCTGTTTAGCCTTGACCTTGGGGGCTTTAAAAACATCATCTTTGGCATTTATAATGGCTATCCCGTCTTCTTTCAAACCTGAAAAACAATTAAATCCGCGCATAAGGGTATGGTCAACTATCAAGAGATAATCCGGCTCATAAATCTGGCTGCGCAAACGCACAGGATTTGAATCTACGCGCACAAAGGCATTCATAGGAGCGCCCATACGCGCAGCCCCAAAGCTAGGAAAAGCATAAGGATACATGCCTTTCAAGAAATAGGCATACCCTAGTAAAGAAGCAGTAGTTATTGCGCCCTGGCCGGCGCGGGCATGTATACG
>CAZAPC010000093.1:0-4525 GCA_964486875.1 uncultured Planctomycetales bacterium | reverse complement strand
AGAGACAGATCCTAATTGTTATATAATATAATCCATGAAGAAATTTAAAAGAAGAGTAAGAGAGAAGATCCATTGCCATAAGTGCAAAAATCAATCTGACTGCTGCAGGTTTGGCGCCTGGATTGATTTGGAAGAGGCAAAACTTATACTATCTGCAGGGATTAAGGGAGATTTCTTCCATTTGGAGATAGATAAGAGTTTTCCTTCTGGTTTTAAGGTGGGAACGAGTATTGAGGATAACCCTTGTGTTTTTCTTGATCCTGACGGGCTTTGCCGGATTCATAAGCACGATTATGCGCTTAAGCCTGTGACCTGTAAGGAGTTTCCTTATGAAAACGGCAGGCTTTCTTCTTTTGCCGACGTTTTATGCACTTCTTATAAAAAGAAAATCAGGAATAAAAATAATAAAAAGACTAATAAATCCTAAAGAAGAGAGGGTTTGTTGCGTATCTGGGATATCGCGCCGGAGAGATTATGCCGTAATCACCTTTTAGGCGAGCATAGGGAGTTACATGCTATCTGGGCAGTAATTACCAATAAGAAAAAAGGTTATTCCCGGCATCCAGAAACCATGCGTTGGGTCGGTAGGCTTAAGGCCCTATTCTTAAGGCACGAAAAGCTGGTTAAGGAATTAAAAAGAAGGGGCTATAAACACAATAGCATGCTAAGAAAAAGATGTGCTACCGGTTGCGCCAGGCAGAGCTTGTTTGTAGACCCTGTTAAAAGACAGATAAATATTCTAAAGAATAAAGGGTGCGCTTGTAAGGTTTAGAGGCGCTTTAATCTAAGAGATTATGAAATATACCAGCGGGAAAATAGGCAGGATTTTTATCCTGAAATTCGAAGACCGGGATATCTTTTTAGATAAGCTTGCAAAGTTCGCTAAAAAAGAAAGGCTTAGGGCTGCGACAGTAATGTTTATCGGTGCGCTAAAGGAAGGCAACTTGGTCACCGGCCCTAAAAAACCCGTAATCCCTCCAGAACCAAATAAAGTTTTGTTTAGCGGTGGTTGGGAAGTTGTAGGGTTAGGAACGATATTTTGCAATTCAAAGGGCCCGCAAATACATATTCACAGCTCTATGGGTAAGAAAAACCGGGTTTTAACCGGATGCGTACGGGGTAAAGCAAAAGTATTTTTAGTTATAGAGGCAATCGTTTTTGAGCTAACCGGTGTTAAGGCGGATAAATCAATAGACCCTAAAACCGGGTTAAATCTTTTGAATTTAAAAGGCGGTATTGTAATACGCTGATCTTTTTATGATAATCGTACCTTTATTTTTAACAGAGTAATGGTATAATGCTTTTAAAGGAAAAAAGATGGAATTCAACAATATAAAAGAAGAAATAAAAAAGGTTGCATTTGAATCCTTGCGCACGGATTGCGATAACTATTTTGAAGGCGTATTGCTTAAAGAAGAAATCAGCAAGCTTAATGAAAGATTAAAAGGATTTTTTGGGGATCCTGCGTGGCCTTCAAAAAACAGACTGGCCTTTCATGCGCAGGAGGCGGTAAACGGCTTTGGCGGAATAATGCCCGGACAAACCCTTTATTTTAAAAGCGAAGGGGAGAATACAGTATTTGCGATGCTCTGGCCCTGGAAAGATGGTATGCGTACTACGGTTAAGATAATCCAAAAATAGGGAATTCATTTATGAAAAGTATTAAATTTGATTTTAACAACATGTTCAGTATTAATGTTGGTGATTCTCATGGGATAAAAGATTCAGATATTCTGGAGTTATCGGGTTCAATTGAATATGGCCATGAGCATCTAAAAAATTTAATCGGGGATAGCCATAAAAGAGTCCAGCTCGGGTTAGAGTGGGCAAATTTGCCCTATCAGGATGAAAAAAAGGTAAATAATATCCAAAAGCTCGCAGAGAGTATTGTTAAAAAATATGATAACGTTATCTTCTTAGGGATAGGAGGTTCTTACCTGGGGCTTAAGGCAGCCCAGGATGCGTTGGCCTCTCCATATTATAATGAATTTCCGTCCGTCAGAAAAAGAAGGCCGCGTATTTATTTTGAGGGGAATAATCTTGATCCGGATACCTTGGCAGTCCTGATTAAAAGTTTAAATCCCAGGAAGACATTTGTTGTAGTCATATCAAAATCAGGCGAAACCGCCGAGACAAAGGCAGCCTTTCTTTGTGTAGAGAGTTGGCTTAAGAAAAGAATCGGCAAGAATTACGGCCGTCAGATCCTTGCGGTTACCGATCCATTATCTGGTTCATTGCGTAGAAGAGTTAATGATGAGAATGCAAAGGATAAATTAAGTTTCCGCAGTCTGCCTTTGCTTAAAGGGGTCGGTGGAAGGTTCTCTGAATTCAATATGGGGCTTTTACATCTGGCTATTATCGGAGTCCGTATTAATGAAGTTTTAAGAGGAGCAAAGGATATGGCGGTTAGATGCAGTGGTTCTGATTGTTTCAAGAACCCCGCTTATATGTATGCGGTATTACATTATATACTTTATCAAAAGAAGGATAAGCCTTTGGCAATCATAATGCCTTTTGCCGAAACATTGAAATCTACGGCAGAATGGTACGTCCAGCTTTTGGCAGAAAGCTTAGGAAAGAAATATCTTAGGAAAATAGAGGTAAGCGGTGGCACTGAAGATTGGGTTAAGGATGAAGGAAGTGTGGTTAACGTAGGCAGAACTCCCGTACCTTGCCGCGGGACAGGTGATTTGCATTCGGTGCAGCAGAATAATGTTGAAGGCCGCAATGACAAGGTGGTTACATTCATAAGAGTAGATAAATTTAAGGGTAAGATAAATGTGCCTGGCAAGGGAGATGTTTTATCAGGAAGGGATTTTACCGGCTTGATTAACCTTGCCCAGGAGGCTACGGAATGGGCCCTGGCAGTAGAAGAGCGTCCCAGCTGCACAGTAACCCTCCCGGAAATATCTGCTTATTATTGGGGTGCTTTGTTATTCTTTTTCCAGATGGCCACTGCTTTTGAAGGCGAATTACTAAACGTAAATGCCTTTGATCAACCGGGAGTCGAGGGGTATAAGAATTACATGTATTATAAGTTAGGAAAAGCCGGTATAGCAGAACATATTATTAGCAGGATCAAGAATAACCCTTTGGCTAAAGATCAGAAATATATTTTATAGCAGTACTTTTAAGGCTGGTAGGTAGTTTATTATAGTTTGGCAGGGGGCATTCTGCGGGGCAGAGTGTCCCCTATTATATTTTTAAAGAATATGTTAAAGATTGGTACTTTAAGATTTGAATCCAATTTGATTCTTGCCCCTATGGCAGGGATAAGCGATCTACCCTTTCGTATGCTTAACCGTAAATTCGGTGCAGAGCTTGCCTTTGTTGAAATGATTAACTGCCGCTCTATTTCCTATAAAAGCAGAAGAACCCAAGCAATGCTGAGTTCTTGCAAGCAGGATAGCCCTTTGGGTGTGCAGATTTTAGGCTGTGAGGATAAATTTATTCTGAAGGCTTTGGATGTTCTTAGAGGGTATAAATTCGATATCCTTGATTTTAATGCTGCCTGCCCGGCCAAGAAAGTAGTACGTAGGGGCGAGGGAGCGAGCCTTGCGAGAGAACCTAAAAAATTTATAAAGTTATTGAAAATAGTAGTAAAAAACTCTATTTGGCCTGTGACTGTCAAGATTCGTGCAGGTTGGGATAAGGATATGGTCAATGCCAGGGAGATAGCGATTGCAGTCGAAGATGCCGGAGTAAATGCAGTTTTTGTCCATGGAAGGACTAGAGTCCAGGGGTATAGCGGGAGCGTTGATTATAAAGTAATAAAGGACGTAAAGAAGGCTTTGGATATTCCGGTTATAGCCAGCGGTGATATTTTATCTGCAGAGCTTGCCGGTAAAATGTTTCAGGAGACAGGATGTGATGGTTTAGTTGTTGCGCGCGGGTCTTTAGGGAACCCTTGGATATTTAATGAGATAAAGGAATTCTTGAAATCGGATAGAATATTACCTAAGCCAAAGATAGCTTTAATTGTAAGGATTATGACTGAGCATTTAGACGCTTCAATTGATTTTTACGGAGAAAAAAATGGGGTTGTCCTTTTCCGTAAGTTTTTTGGTTGGTATACGAAGGGCTTCCGGAAAATCAGGCCTTTAAGAGAAATGTCCTCCCGGGCAAAAACAAGGCAAGAATTGATTAAAATCTTTGAAAAGGCTATTCAATCAGGGCCCAGCCGTTAATATTAAACAAAAAAGCCCCGAATCCTTCGGGGTTTTCTTGTAGGTGATAGGCCTATTTGGCTTTCGCTATCTACTGTCAGCCTCCTTGTTGTAAGTTTCCTTTCACCTTCGTAGTAAGTATGCCACATTTACCCGCAAAAATCAAGGGGACGGTTCTTCGCTTCGCAACCCTTAGTATCGTAAGATATTGCAGAAACACCAAAATAAGGTTTTAATAGAAAGAGACAGGTGGATTTGGAGGTGTTGTAACCTATTGATAATAATGGGGTAACTTTAAGGAGAACGATAATGTAAACTATTCTGTACGCTTTTAGCTTTAAGGTTCTTTGAAAAGCAAT
>CAZAPC010000092.1:0-4551 GCA_964486875.1 uncultured Planctomycetales bacterium | reverse complement strand
GATCTAAATATGTTTGATAATCGTTATCTTCTATAAAAATATTTTGTTTCTGGTTCCCACGGTTAATAATATGATAGCATACATTATCTAAAAGTATCCTTGGTCCACGTGCCATAATTTCACCTCCGGTATAATTGACGTAATAAGTAGTAAGATCTAACTAAGATTTTTATGGGGACACCCGTAGCTTTAGCAGGTTGGGTGTCCCTGGTTTTGCTTGACAGGGGTGGCTGGAAGGGGTATATTTAGCTTAGGAAATGTCCAAACTGGAGCTTTTATGGGAGTTGTCTACAAATTAAAAGAAGAGATTAAAGAGTTTATAATCGGAGAGAAGAAGGTCAATCCTCATATAAGCTGCCGTTCAATGGGGGAGCACGTTAGGGCAAGGTTTGACCTTAGCCTGTCTAAGTCTAGCATAAACGCGCTTATAAAAGAGGCAGGGTTAAGCGCTCCTATCGGAAGGCGGCCAAAGAAAAAGAAGCCGCATATTTCCATGCCTGCCTTACCTACCTTATTAGAAGCCGCTCCTAAGGATTTGGCAATAGTTCCAGAGGTTGAAGATAAAAAACTAAAAGAAAGCTTATTAAAAGCCGAGCAGGAGAGGTTAGAAAAAGAGGCAGCGGATAGAGCGGCGCAGGAAGCAGAAAAAGAAAGATTGGCAAAAGAGGCTGCTGAAAGGGAAGCTGCTGAAAAAGAGCGCCTTAAACAGGAAGAGTTAAAGAAGGAAAAGGAGGCGGCAGAGCGTCAAGCAGCTGAAGAATTAGAGCGTAAAAAGCGCGAAGAAGAAGAGATGGCTCGTCGAGAAGTTGAGCAGAAAGCTAAGGAAGAGGAAGAAAAACAAAAGCAGGAAGAGGCCGAGGCATTAAGAATAGAAAAAGAAAAATGGGATAGGATTGCCCGTGAAGAGGCGCAGAGGAAGATTGCGCTTTGCCCTGAGATTGAAAACACCGGCCTGGCGTTATTGGATGCAGCAGATTATCTTATCGGGGCTAGCGCGCAGATTTCAGCATTAATCGGAGGTAGTCAAGACAAGCAGGATATTAATGCGCTAGCTAAGATAAAGAATTTTATTTATTCATCCCTGCTCGCTACTCAAAAGCAGGAGGAGTGGCATCCAAGCAGCACAGTGGGATTTGAGGCTCCAAAAATCATCAATAATCTGTTAAGAGAGCCCAGGTGCATAAGATTTACTTTCTCAAGCGGGGCGGCAGTTTTTATAGACAGCAGTTTTTATACCATATGGTCTACGTCATATATTCCGTATGATTTTTCTAATACCGTAAATAATGTATCGGCTATTTTAAACAGCTATTTTTCCGAAAATCAGCCGGTTATCATTTTTAATGCCGCGGGTTATGATATCCCGAGCCCGGAGTTCTTGCGGTTTTTATCTTCACTCGACAGCAATACAAATAAAATTTCAAAGGTTACGCTTTTTGGGAGCAAGTTGGAGGAGCTCGGCGAGCTCCCGATTCCTTCTTCCAGAAGGCGGTTTTTTATCTTCGGGCTCTGGCCGTGGCAGTTTAGCGGTTACCGAAAGGTGGAAAAAATCGGCGAATTCAGGACAATTACCGTCGAGAAACTGAAAAAAGAGTTTTATATTGCGGATATAGAGCTTAAATTATCCAACCCTGAGGTTGAGGAAGAGCTTTGCTTAAGAGGGGTATCTCTGAAAACCAACCCTAATGAGAGGGTCCGCTTGGTTATTCTTACAAACGCAGACTCAGAGTCTGTCCCTCCGGAAGATTTAATCCTCGGGTATCTTTCTCATTGGCCTAATTTGGAGGAGGCATTTGAGGACTATAACCGTAAGATAGAATTGTTTACTTATACTGCCAGCTCACAGAGTTTTTTCTCTGCCCAGGTGAAGGGCGCGGATATAGCCGGGCCGGTAAATCCACAGGTTATATTTGATAATTATTTGAAGGCGCTCGATCTTTATATAAGGCAGCACTTTCTTCCGTTAGGTTACGAGGTAAAAGATTTCCTTGAGATGAAATCAAGGTTTTATGATTTGCCGGTTGACAGCAGCGAGAAGCTCGGCAGCTGGCGGTATTTTAGCTTTAAGCCCCCTGCAGGATATCCTCATCTAAAGGCCCTGGAGTATATTTTACGGAGGCTTAATGAAAGGGGGATTAAAACCAGCGAAGGATTAAGGGCTTATTTTACAGTCGCTTAAAGAAAGCGTTTTCTACCTTAAGCCTAAATAGCCTTGATTATTAGATTTTATGGTGTTATATTTTATTTGCGGTATAGTTAATGAAAGAATATCCTGTTATCGGAGGAGCGCAGGATGTATAAGCCACGGGTATGTAAAGATCCTAGTCGGGCGCAAAGCGTCATTGAGTACGTTATAATTTTTGCTATAGTTATTATGGCATCGGTAGCCCTTGCACAAAGGGCTCCTTCTATTTTTAGCGGGTATAGAAATGCAGCTATACGGGTGATGAGATGATTATAAATAGGAAAGGTCAGAATGTCCTAGAATATACTATGTTAATAATGATTGTGGCCGCAGCTTTGATGGCGATGTTTACTTATATAAATCGCTCTGCCAATGCTCGGCTTAAGCAGGTTCAAGATGAATTAAATTACTATCGGGCAGAATAAAGGGGGTGGAAAGATGTTAAGAAAAGGAAAAGGCCAGAGTACATTGGAGTATGTTATTATTTTGGCTGCTATTGTCGGGGCAATTATCATGGTTGCCAATACCGTATTAAAGCCGAAGATACAAAGTACATATAGCGGCTTAGCGGATAAAATGGAAAGCAAAGTAGAGGAAGTAAATTTCTAAGGAGGTGAGAAAATGTTAAGGCTAAGAAGAAGAGGCCAGAGCACGGCGGAGTACGCCATAGTTATCGGCCTGGTTATCGGCGCAGCCGTGGCAATGCAGATTTATGTAAAAAGAGGTATCCAGGGTAAGATGAAGGATGCAGTTGATTATAATGACGCTGCTTCTGCCGGGGTACTAGGCTCTACAAAGCAATATGAACCATATTACTTAGGTTCTGCTATGACATCTAGCAGGGATGCAAGCAGTGCAGAGAATTTGGCTGAAGGCGGAGCTGTTTCTAGGACTCAGTCAGATACTAGTTCAAGGATAGGTACTCAGACTATTGCAGATGTTACAGGGGCAGATTAATAAAATTTAAAGCATTCTTTTTAGGAGGTGAAATCAATGTTTAAGCTTAAAGAACGGGGACAGAGCACATTAGAATATGTTATATTAGTGGGTTTTGTTGTTGCTGCGCTGATTGCAATGGGTGTATATATGAAAAGAGGTTTTCAGGGCAGGTTAAGGGAATCTACTGATCAGATCGGGCAGCAGTTTTCCGCTGATCATACTTCCTCTAATTTTACAACTACTACAAATATGTCCCAGACTGAGAATGTAGTTGGAGGAGTAACCACTACTAATATAACCGCTAATCAACAGACAAGAACAGGCAGCGAGAGTGTGGGGGCTCTATCTTTAGAGAGGTAAATATTATGCGCCGGGGCCAGAGTACGGTGGAATACCTGTTTTTAATTGGTATGGCTGCAGCTGTGTTAATTGGTATGGGTGTATATATGAAAAGGGGTTACCAAGGCCATGTGCGCGGCTTAGGGGATCAGGTTGGCAGCCAATATTCTCCAAGCACAGCAGCCATAAATAACCAGGAGGTTAAAACAATAAGATCAACAGTAGTATCAAAGAGTGATACTACTACAGTATATGGTGATAGTGGAGACACTTCTGCTACAACTAGTAACACAGAGGAGAATACTGTTGAGAATGTGAATAAAACCATATCTGAAACTATGGGTAGCCATGCTAGTGAAAGTTGGCGCTAAGGTGTTTAATAAGCACAAGTGTAGAAAAGCCCAAAACTTCACTGAACTTGCTTTAGTCATAGGGGTTATAGGGATAGTGCTAATTGGCATGGAGGTTTATATAAAAAGAGGCTTCAGCGGCAAGATTAAGGATTTAACAGACCATATAATTAGTCCGGATCAAGAGGCGTATTCAGTAGATACATCTGGATTAGAGATAAATGAATCCAGCTCTAATTTTTCATTATCCTCAACCATGTCAGAATCTACTTCCGTAGGTGGATCATATAGAGTTCAAGGCACAGAAAGGAGTAGGTCAGAGTCAAGCTCAACGAGTTTGGATGAACCTTAAATGAGAGGCTTAAATATGGTTAGATTAAGGAATAAAGCACAAGCAGCGACAGAGCTGGCAGTTTTAGGGACGCTTATTGTGCTTATATTTTCTTTTCTCATAAATTACAGCGAGAAGCTCAACCGTAAGCAGTCCTATATACAGCAGACTTTCCGCGCTGCGTTAAAAGAGGCAAGGGGCGCTAACGGCTCTGCTTCCTTTACAAAGGTTGCGTTTAGAAGAATGCCAAATACTTACTCTCCTTATGAATTAGGCCAGCTTGATTCTTTTAGCAGTTCAGCCAGTGTTTATTGGGGGACAAGTAATGATTCTGTTAGTAAATACCAGTTAAATGAAGATTCCCCTATAGAATATACCGCAAGAGAAGATATAGCGGCGGGAACAAC
>CAZAPC010000091.1:0-4599 GCA_964486875.1 uncultured Planctomycetales bacterium | reverse complement strand
AGTTTATGCAGGCGTGATTATCGTAGGCTTAAGATATATGGTTTAATTTTCATAATTTCCGCTATAATCAGTATTCCTTATTGGTTTAGTTATGCGTCGCTTAATAAGTTAGCGTATTTTAACGAAGTTTTTATACGGCTAGGGGGAGTTTTTACCCGCTCGCCGCATATATCGGCTATTGAATTGCTTTTTCTGGTATTTTTGTTTTTTGCGCGGCGCATCTTTAAAGATAAAAAAGAGCAGCTTGACTATATGATTGCCTTTACTGCAGCCGGATTAATCTGCCTGAATCAACAGGTTATAACCGGAAAGACTATTCAGCCGGAGCACTGGCATTTCATCACCAATAAGGTTTTTATTATAATTTGCATTTTTGTGCTTTTGGCTTTCGCGCTTGCGCGTTTCAAAAAAAACTTGCGGCAGAGTTGGTTCTTATTTTTTTGCTTTTTATTCCTAGGTCTTGGTCTTTTCCAGCAAGAGCTTAATTATGTTGAGAGGAGTCCTGTATTCCGCCGGCTGCAGGGTATGGCAGGAGTTTTGCAGTATATCCATAAAAAACTCCCTGCGGATGCGGTAATCCTTACTGATCCTTTCAGGGAGGAACAACAACAACTGCTCGGTGTCTTCACCAAAAATTATTCCTACATCTCGGATAGTTTTTTTATTGGCTCAACTATGCCTGATTCGGAGATAAGGGAGCGTTATCTTTTTGCTTTGCATTTCTTCAGTTACGATCTTTCTCAGGCCGAAAACTTATTCAGAGTTGCTAACGGCGGGTTATTTTTGGGGATGCAGGTGCATAGCCGTTACGGTGGCACCGCCCAAAAGAATAACGCCTACATTGAAGGATTAAAGCGGGATTATGCCGGAGTAATTAAGCAGGATCCGGTAGCTCTGATAAAGAAGCATAAAGTTGACTATGTCTTACTCAGGGGAGTTGATAGATCAAGCTTATTATCAGTTGAATCTGTGGCTAAAAGACTTAAATTAGAATATAGCGATATTAATTATTCTTTATACAGGATACAATAGTAATTATGACACCTGACGTTTAGAATAATCGTTTAAAGACATTAATTATTAAGGAGAGGCTAAAATGGACCATATATCAGTAGTAATACCAGTTTATAAAAACGAGGATTCTTTGCGGGAGTTATATATGCGCCTTTTAAAGATATTAGAAACGATTTCTCAAGATTTTGAGATTATAATGGTTGAAGATTGCGGCGAAGATGGTTCTTGGGCTATAATTAAGGAGTTGGCTAAGACTGATAAGCGCCTGAAGGGTTTACAGCTTAGCCGTAATTTCGGTCAGCATTATGCTATTACTGCCGGGCTAGATTCCTGTAGCGGAGATTGGGTTGTGGTGATGGATGCTGATTTACAGGATCCGCCTGAAGAAATCGCCAACCTTTATCTCAAAGCCAAATCCGGATATGATGTTGTCCTGGCAAGGCGGATAGAGCGCAAAGATGGGTTTTTGAAGCGCTTCTCATCGAATATCTTCTATAAAGCATTCGGTTGTTTAACCGGGATAAAATATGATAGCAGGATTGGTAATTTTCGCATTATTTCCCGTAAGATTGTTGATAATCTCCGCCTGATGCGTGAGAACTTAAGGTTTTTTGGCGGCATGGTATACTGGATGGGTTTTTCGACAGCGTATATAGATATTCAGCATGCCGGACGTTTACACGGAAAAAGTGCCTATACGCCAAGGCGCCTATTTAAGCTGGCTGGAAACGCTATCATAAGTTATTCTAATAAGCCGCTTTGGCTTTCTATAGGCATCGGTTTCCTGATGTCATTTTTTTCATTTTGTTTTGGATTGTATATTATTTTCTGTACGTTAATATGGGGGATACCGGTTACAGGATGGGCCAGTATCATCGTATCATTGTATTTTATAGGCGGGATAATTATAGCGATTCTCGGGGTAATAGGTATTTATTTGGGAAGGACTTTTGACGAAACAAAGAGAAGGCCGCTTTATATAATTAAGGAAACTACATAATATGAAAAAAAATAAATATATAAAGGAAACTCCCTGGGATTCGCTTGTTTTAGGCGTGAATACTTACGAGATTATGAAGCTTTCCAAGAATATTTTGGAGGATGCATTAATGTTTCATGGGCATTTTACAATTAAGGTTCGGCCTGGTATTGGCACAAAGCTTCTTTATGAATACGGATTTTATTATTGCGATACCTTGATTCAGCCATATTGTACGCCCGATAATTTTAAATATTTCAGCAATAAAAAAGCTGGTATTTCATATGATTTACGCATAAGCGATATTCTTTCTATATCACGGGAGGCATTTTACGGCAGATTCCATCGAGACTTTAATATTGAGAGAAAAGTCGCGGATGCAAGATACGACGCTTGGCTGACGCATTTATATAAAGAGAATAATGTATTCGGATTGCTATTTAATGGCAAACTTACAGGATTTTTCGCTTTTTCTGAAAATAGGATACTCTTACATGCCCTGTCGCAAAGATATAGAGGAAAAGGCCTGGGTAAGTATTTATGGAGCGTTGCCTGCAAGGAATTATTTTCAAAAAGATATAAGGAGATTACAAGCTCAATATCGGCGTCAAATATGCCAATTCTTAACCTATATGCATCTCTCGGTTTTAAATTCAGAAACCCTGTAGATGTATATCATAAATTAGTCAAATGAACGCTAGGATACCGGTTGCCCCAGGAAAGAATCAATGCAGGCGGAGTGATGGGTTTGATTCTGCCGTATTCAGCAGGCTTGCTGATAGAGAAGTCGGTCATTTTTGGTTTACTTGTCGAAACCGTATCATTATTTGGGTATTAAAGCATTATTTTCATACTAAGCTGAGTAAATTTTTAGAGCTTGGATGCGGCACGGGATTTGTCCTGTCAGGCATAGAGAAATCTTTTACTTCTCTTTATTCGGTTGGTTGCGATACTCATGCCGAGGCTTTCGTTTATACAAATAAACGTTTGAGTAAAGCCCGTTTAATATTAGCTGATGGCCGTAGGCTTCCGTTTAAAAATAGTTTTGATGTAGTCGGTGCATTTGATGTTTTAGAGCATATCCCTGAAGATACGGAAGTATTAAGAGAAATAAATTCTGTCCTTACCCCGGGAGGCGGAATTATTTTAACTGTTCCCCAACATAAATTTTTATATAGTTATACCGATGTAATAGCTTGCCACGTGCGCAGGTATAACGCAGCTGAATTAAAGGAAAAAGTTCTTAATTGCGGATTCGAAATCTTGGATATGTTTTCTTTTGTTTCTATTTTGTTTCCAATGGTTGTTTTGAGGCGTTTAATCTGGTTCAAAAAGAATGCTGTTGAGTCCGGCGAGCTTCCGGAGCTGGCCATCCCTAAGTTTTTAAATACTTTTTTAAGCTGGATATTACACATGGAGTGTTTTTTAACGCGCAAGGGAATAAGGTTTAACTGGGGGACATCTTTAGTGTTAGTAGGACGTAAAATTTGATTATGCCTATGAAAATCTGTTTCAATAAGCCGTATATGACCGGTAAAGAGTTAGACTATATGCGCCAGGCTTATAAGAATGGCCAGTTGTCCGGTAACGGTATTTTTACTAAAAAGTGCCATTTGTGGCTTAATAGAAGTATTCACTGTAAGGCTGCATTTCTGACCAATTCCTGCACTTCTGCTTTGGAGATGGCTGCGATTTTAGCAGATATAAGCCCAGGCGATGAAATAATCATGCCGTCCTATACCTTTGTCTCTACAGCCAATGCCTTTGTTATGCAGGGGGGCAGGCCGGTATTTGTGGATGTCCGCCGGGATACCTTAAATATTGATGAGGCCAAGATAGAAGCAGCGATTACGGACAAGACCAGGGCCATAGTACCCGTGCATTATGCCGGCGTGGGTTGCGAAATGGGCACCATTATGGCGATTGCCAAAAAACACCGCCTTCTGGTGGTTGAAGATGCGGCGCACGGCATCTTATCAAGTTTCAAAGGAGAACCGCTGGGGAGTCTCGGCCATTTAGCGGCTTTGAGCTTCCATGAAACAAAAAATATCATTTCGGGTGAAGGAGGGGCGCTTTTGATTAACCACCCCGGGTTCATAGAACGCGCAGGCATAATCTGGGAGAAAGGCACTGACCGGCTTAAATTTTTTCTCGGGAAAGTAGATAAATATAGCTGGGTTGATAAAGGTTCTTCATACCTGCCCAGCGAACTTACCGCAGCTTTTCTTTTTGCTCAGATGGAGAAAGCAGAAGAGATTACCAATAAAAGGCTGGCGATCTGGAAACGCTACCACTCATCTTTTAAAAAAATGGAAGATAAGGGGTTATTGAGGCGGCCCGTTGTTCCGCAATACTGCGCGCATAACGCGCATATGTATTATATCCTTCTGCCCGACGCCGCAAAAAGAAAAATGCTTTTAGATTACCTTAATGCAAGAGGGATCGGCGCCCTGTTCCATTATATACCGCTTCATTTATCTAGGGCAGGTAAAAAGTTCGGCCGGGTTTCTGGCGATATGTCTGTTACTGAGAGGTTGAGCGAGTGCCTATTGAGGTTGCCGTTATGGGTTGGCATGAGGCCTAAAGAGATAGATATAGTAGTAAAG
>CAZAPC010000090.1:0-4776 GCA_964486875.1 uncultured Planctomycetales bacterium | reverse complement strand
CTGACAAAAAAGCCCCGCTAAGTAAATAGCAGGGCTTTTCCAAGATAAACTCCCCGATAGGAGTAAATATCCGAACTTTTCGGTAGAGCTGATTCTTGGGTTAAACAACTCAAAGAACGGCAATAGATGGGTTGCGGTTTATTAATTATCTAGCTTTACGCGAAAGCTGACTGGCAGAAACCCATGCAACTTTGCCATTTTTCCAGACAGCGAGAGGTCGCCTACTACGCCTATGTTTTTCTACAACCTCTTGCACGGCTTCTTTAAGCGCTGCCTTAGCTTTAGCGTGTAACGTTCTGGGAACTTTCATAATTTCACTCCTATACTTTTCAATATATCATTCCATAATTCACGTTTAGCAACCTTAATTTTACCTTCTCTCTCTTCAGCAATAAGAGTAGGGTTAGCTGAAGAATTATCAAAAAGCATCCATGAATCTAATATCGGTTTATATAGCTTAAAAAGATTATAAAGTCCGCGATGAAATCGTCTTTTTACATCCTGCTCTGGCACGTCGTGACCACCTTCCGCCACCCTTTCCTTTATGCGTGCCAAGGCAATATCAACATTAGGGATCCAGAGAAAAAATAAACGTACGGAATAGTTATTCTCCTTTAACTCATTCAGAAAATTCAAGTAAGACTTGCCTGCCAATGTTGTCTCAAAGGCGAAATCGACATTCTTATCTGCAAACTCCCGTATCTGCTCAAGAACCAGTTTGCCTGCTTTAATAGCGACAAGCCGTGGAGAGAATGGCGACAAGCCTTGTGCTATAAGATCCGCATTTACGAAATGCGGACAATTAACATATTTCGGCAAAAACTTCTTAGCAAATGTGGTCTTGCCCGACCCATTGGGTCCAGCGATTATATAAACGTTTTTGTTACTCATTTGAACTTTTTCTTATACTTACCTTGGTAGGTCCGTAACGTTTTATGAATATTAATAACACTTGCCAAATAATACCGAAAACTAATAATGAAATAAAGCCGACTTTTGTTGTTAAATTAAATAAGTAAATTGTCTCTCCATCGGGAGAAAATAGATTTCCAGTCGCAATACCCCAATTAAAATAATATAAAAGATTTCCTAATAGAAAGGTTGCTATCATTAAAACAAAATTTGATAAAAAGTTATACTGTCTATCTTTAATAGAGTATATGGAATTAATGATAACGAGATATAAAATCGACAAGGCAATAAAAACCATTTCTATGCTGGTAAGTTTTGTACGAAAGGCGATATTCTTGCTAAACCAGAATGGTAGGAAACAGATGTGTCCAATGATAATTGGAATAATATTAAAAAGTATCAGTCTTTTCTGCACACTTCCTCCCTGCTAAACATACTATACACGTTCAAAAAGGGATTTTCAAGCATATTATAATACGGGGTTATCTTTATCTGTACTGATATCTTTTTCTGGTATTTTCTCTTTTTCAACTGCTTCTTTCTGCTCTTGGAGATATAAATATACGCCTTTGGCCAGTAATTCACCAATTTTATCAATCCTGTCTCCCATAGATATATACCTATATTTAGCCATATTTTCCCTCTTGTTAAAATATTCTCAACTGGCAAAAGTTCGGATTTTCATCGAAGGGGTCAATAGGGGTAAATATCCGAACTTTTATATGCTGTAGAAGAAACCTAACGTAACCTATTATATTACAGGCAGTAAAAATAAAAAAGCCCCAGTTACTATATTATAACTGAGGCCTTTTATCCGAAAAAAGTTCGGATTTTTAATGTGGCTCCCCCTCGAGGACTCCGGACTTCGTCCTAAAACCTGTCGTCGCTTCGCTCCTCCCCATAGGGGCTCTGCCCCTCTGGCGCTCCTCACTTCGTTCGTCGCTGTCACCCCGGAAACGTGGGGGAAATATTCCCCCACACCCCTTTAGGTTCTCGTCCTCTCGGGGGAGTTTCTGACAAAAAAGCCCCGCTAAGTAAATAGCAGGGCTTTTCCAAGATAAACTCCCCCTCGAGGACTCGAACCTCGGACCTGGTGGTTACACGTAACCCGAAATTACTTCCGGACGCGGACTATATCTTTGCCATAACTTTCGTTTTAGGCAGCAGGTGCATAGTCTCTGAACCTTCCTCGCTTTCGCAAGGCTCGGCTGCTGATTATCCCAAAGGGACTTCCAGCAATTCTCCTACAGTTTCAACTACGGTTTCCCGTAGAAGCTGCGCTTTGAGCATGAAGTTCACGGTGACAATTGGCACAAAGTAACACACACTTGTTCAATTCTTCCCTAACCTTATCCCAACCTCTCGCATAACCTTTTTGTGAGATGCTGAAATATTTTTTGGAAGAATCTGTATGGTGAAACTCTAAAGCATCGATACAACGACTATACCCGCAATTACTACATTCACCGCCTTTGTATTCAACTGCCAATTGCCTGATTTTCTTTTTTCTTTTATGGACAGCTGCGATTAAATACTGGCGACGGTCTTTATATAATCGTTTATCTTGCTTTGCCATTGCCACTTCCCTTCATACTTTCTTACCAGCTGTGACCGAAGCAAACTTTTGCCTCGGCCATTGCATGGCCTCGGCACAGCCACTCGCTCTACCAACTGAGCTAAGGGGGATGCATATATTCTACTAAAAAAGCGCTTAAGGTCAAGCGATAATCTGCACTGATAATGTAAAATAAGTTTCGCACTTTTAATGTTGCCTTTAGAATAAAAAAGGCATATCCCCTTAGGTTGATAACTCTAAATTATTAACCTAACCGGCCCTTGCGGGCCAGCAAAAGGAGGATACGCCTTATGAGCAGGCCAGTAGATTTTTCTACCAGTAATCTACCAAAGCAATGGCAGTATGTAAAGCGTAACTTACGCGAGATGGGCATTGTGAATCAAATGGAAGTTGATGATGTGGAAGATAAAGCAAGGCTTGTGGTGGAAGGATTCTTCCAGCGTTCGGTAAACGGCGAGTTTAAAGAGCAGATTAAAGCCGAGGAATACCAGCGGACCGATGAGCGCTGTGATATCCGTTCCGGCACATACCCCAGGAAAATACGCTTGACATATTTTTTCCTTAATACTATACTTACCTTATGCCTCAGCCGAGCATATCTTTGCAGAACCGCATAACAACGCTGATGATAATTTCTTCCGCGATCTTCATCGGCGTTTTTACTTTCATACAGGTTAATAACCAACTATCCAGCGTTAACAGGTTTAATATTTACCAGGCAAATCTTTCAACATCCATAATAAAAAACAATCTTGAATTAATATTAAATAAAGCCCAAGACGACGGATTGCGCAGAAAAGAATACTTTGACTCGGAATTACTAAAATTCCGCGAAGCCGGAATACTGTCTAGGGCGATAGTATTTGATGCTAACGGTAAGATCATTGCTTCCACTGATACAAAACTCCAGGGAGAAAACGCAAGTTACAAGGATATTGGTTATTTCGAAAAACTGAATAACTTATCAGAAAAAGACAAATGGTTTACCGCTGAAATAGACAAAGCCAGACATGTAATCAATATTTTCATGCCTCTCAAGGCTTCGCCTGAACAGCCTGTCAGTTATGTGGTAAAGTCTACCTTTCCTTTTGCCACTGCCCAAGAGGCGTTTGCCATGGTTTACTATCCGGTAGCAACCGCCATAATCATTGTTATTATCGCCAATATAATCTTTGGGTATACACTCTCCAAAGCCGTGCTGGGGCCGATAAAAGTGCTGAATAAAGTCACAAAGATAATCGCCGAAGGAGACCTGACGGTAAGAACGCGTATCCAAACTAACGACGAGCTGGAAGAGCTGGGGAACACCTTTAATTATATGACAGAGCAGCTTATCAAGATGAAGGAACGGGCGGAAAACGCAAACCCCCTCACAAAATTACCGGGCAATATCATGATCCATGAAGAAATCGACAGGCGCATAAAAGAAAACGTTAAATTCGAGGTAATCTACTGCGACCTTGATAATTTCAAGGCCTTTAACGATAAATACGGGATCGCCAAAGGCGACCTGGCCATAAAACTTACTGCTGATATATTCAAAGAGTCGGTTAAAACAACGGGCGCTCCGGGAGATTTTGTAGGCCATGAAGGCGGGGACGATTTTGTGCTTATTACGCTTCCTGAAAAGGCCAAAAGTGTAGCGGATTATATAACCGGAGAGTTCGATAAGCGGGTGCGCAGTTTATATGACGAGGGTGATTTAAAACAGGGGTATATCATTGCCCACGCGCGCGACGGTGCCGTCAAAAAATTTCCGATTATGGCCATATCGCTTGCCGGAGTAAGTAATGCGCGCCGCTTGATAACAAGCTACGGAGAAATCACCAATATCGTCGCGGAAATAAAAAAGAAGGCAAAGGCTATAGAAGGAAGCATATTTGTAGAAGACCAAAGGACAAACCCCGCCTCAAAGGATGCTCTTTAGGAAGATCCTGAACAAAGAACCTAGCTGAGGATAGACAGCCGGGTTTTTAATAATACCGAGCAAGATAGTGCTATGCCTCTCGAAGTCCCCTTCTCTCTCAATAAAAATCCTGTTTTGCTTAAGCAGATTAAAAATCATGTCTATTTCTTTATCGTTAAGCCGGTTATATAAATCTACGGCTTTAGATCCGATTTTTATCTCGTTAAGAAAATCTTTCTTCCAAAGCTGGTCATACTTATCCAGACAATTCCTCTTTATGCAGGAGGCTAATATATCTGCTGACATCAGGCCGAAATAAACTCCTCCATAACTCAATGGTTTAATCTGGCAGGCAGCTCCGCCTACTAAAACAATATTATCT
>CAZAPC010000089.1:0-4858 GCA_964486875.1 uncultured Planctomycetales bacterium | reverse complement strand
CATAAATATAGGGTTAAAACGGTCCATCCCTTTAAATAAGAGGTTTGAGACTTCATCCGTAGCGTGCGTCCAAATATCAATTATCTTTGCCTTTCTTTCACTATCCGTAATCACGCCCTTTCGGTATTGATCTTCAACCTTTACTACTCTCGCTTTAGCTTCAACCAAAACTTCTTTTTTTGCCTCAGGGATACAGAGATCATCAATACCTATAGAAATACCTCCTAAGGTGCCCATTTCAAAGCCGAGCTTCTTTATATCATCCAATAAATCAATTGTGGCGCCATGGCCAAACCTCTTATAGCACTCCACCACTATATCAGAGACCTTGGATTTATTTAGCTCCTTATTTACAAAACCGAATTCCGCAGGCAACACCTGGTTAAAAATGGCTCTTCCTACTGTAGTAGTAATATTCTGCTTCTGGTTAATAAGCTTTTTATCATCCATATCGAATAAGCTTAATATTCTTAAAGATATGCTTGCATTTAAATCAACCGCACCGTCATTATAAGCTATAATAACTTCGTCGCTGTTTGAGAATGCCTTTCCTTCTCCCTTAGCCCCTGGTTTTTCTTTAGTCAGATAAGAAACCCCTAGGATAATATCCTGGGTAGGCGCAACTACGGGCCTGCCGTCAGCAGGTGAAAAAACATTGTTAGCAGAAAGCATCAATATCTTTGCCTCTAGCTGAGATTCTAAAGAAAGCGGAACATGAACTGCCATCTGATCACCATCGAAATCTGCGTTAAAAGCAGTGCAGACCAACGGATGTATCTTGATAGACTTGCCTTCGATTAAAAGCGGTTGAAAAGCCTGTATGCCTAAGCGATGCAGCGTAGGCGCACGGTTTAACAAGACAGGATGATCCTTTATGACTTCATCAAGAATATCCCAAACCTCGATTTTTCCTCTTTCAACCATTCTACGCGCGCCTTTTATGGTATGCACAAAACCTTTCTCTCGTAATTTCTTTATAATAAAAGGTTCGAATAATTCCAGTGCCATCTGTTTTGGCAGCCCGCATTCATGAAGTTTTAATTCCGGGCCAACGACAATTACGGAACGTCCGGAATAATCCACGCGCTTGCCTAAAAGATTCTGCCTGAACCTGCCCTGTTTACCTTTTAACATATCGGATAAGGATTTTAACGGACGATTATTAGCACCCATAACTGCCTTACCATGCCTGCCATTATCCAATAAGGCATCTACCGCCTCCTGCAACATGCGCTTCTCATTACGGATTATAATCTCAGGGGCATTTAACTCTACAAGTTTCCTTAGGCGGTTATTACGATTAATTACCCTGCGGTATAAATCATTAAGGTCAGAGGTTGCAAATCTTCCCCCGTCAAGCGGGACTAAAGGCCTTAAATCCGGAGGAATAACCGGCAATATATCCAAAACCATCCATTCCGCACGATTGCCCGACTTTTTAAAATCTTCTATAACCTTCAGGTTCTTTAACACCTTACGGTTGCCTAAGGCATCCTTTGATTTCTCCAGGTTCTTGCGGAGCTTTCTGCATTGGGCATCCATATCCATTTCTTTTAAAAGGTCACGGACTGCCTCTGCCCCTATCTTAGCCTTGAAATTTGCCCCGTACTTCTCCAGCGCTTCCTGGAATTTTTCTTCTGAAAGAAGCTCTTTCTTTTTTAAAGGAGTGGTTCCCGGATCTACAACCACGTATTCTTCATAGTAAATAATTTTTTCTAAATCACGCAATCCTATATCCAGCAATGCAGACATGCGCGAAGGCACAGCTTTAAAAAACCAGATATGGGTTACGGGCGTCGCTAATTCAATATGCCCCATCCGCTCTCTGCGGACACTTGAACGGTCAACAGTTACCTGACAACGATCGCAAGTAATACCTTTAAATTTAATCCCCTTATACTTTCCGCAATTACACTCCCAGTCCCTGACCGGGCCGAATATCTTTTCGCAGAATAGGCCATCCTTTTCAGGCTTTAACGTCCTGTAGTTAATCGTCTCTGCTTTCTTCACTTCTCCCCTAGACCAGGATTTTATTACCTGTCCGGAAGCTATTTTTATCGATATACTGTCAAAAGAGACTATTTCGTCCATTATTTAGCCTTTTCTGTCCGGATATCTAATCCCAGACCCTGCAATTCTTTAATTAATACGTTGAATGACTCGGGAGTACCATGAGTCAATCGCTGTTCGCCTTTAACAATAGCCTCGTAAATACGCGTTCTGCCTGATACGTCATCGCTCTTGACCGTTAACATCTCCTGAAGGCTGAACGCCGCGCCATAAGCTTCCAGAGCCCAAACTTCCATTTCTCCTAATCTCTGGCCGCCAAATTGCGCTTTACCGCCTAACGGCTGCTGCGTAACCAATGAATAAGGCCCTATTGAGCGGGCATGTATTTTCTCATCGACTAAATGGATGAGTTTCATAATATACATATACCCGACAGTTACTTTATGGTGAAATGGCTCTCCTGAATAACCGTCATAAAGAGTAGTCTTTCCGTCTTCAGGCAAACCGGATTTTTTCAACATCTCCTTAATCTCAGCCTCGCTTGCGCCGTCAAAAACCGGAGTGCCTACGTATAAACCTAACATCTTGGCCGCCCAACCTAAATGGCATTCCAGGATCTGCCCGACATTCATACGCGAAGGCACACCTAAAGGATTAAGCACTACCTCTACCGGCGAACCGTCAGATAAATAAGGCATATCTTCTTCGGGGACAATCCTTGCAACCACACCCTTATTCCCATGGCGTCCGGCAAGCTTGTCACCCTCAGCAACCCTGCGCTTAGTGGCAATATAAACCACTACCCTCTTTAAAACTCCCGCGGGAAGCTCATCTCCCCTGCGGACCTTTTCTATCTCCTGCTCTTCTTCAGAGATAAGCTCCTGTGCCTGCTCATCAAACGAAGCAGCTAATATTTTTGCCTCTTCATTATCGGAAAAATCATATTTTTCTACCTTTTTCTTATCTATTCCTAAAAGCTGCGATAACCTTAGGAGCTTTTCGGCCTGCACAAATTCAATCTCCTGTTTATAATAAGCTTTCAACTCCCGGATCTTTGCCATTTCCTTGGTCTTTTCTTCTTTTGTCTTTCTACCGCGATCTTTGCGGGCAAAGATATGCACGTCTATAACCACACCCTCAACTCCCGGGGGGACTATTAATGAAGTATCCCGCACATCTCCCGCCTTTTCTCCGAATATTGCGCGCAACAACCTTTCTTCAGGCGAAGGCTCAGAATCAGTTTTCGGCGTAATCTTACCTACTAATATATCTCCCGGAGCGACTTCTGAACCAATGCAAATTATTCCGTTTTCATCAAGACTAGCCAATGCTTCTTCGCTTACATTAGGAATATCCCGGGTAATCTCTTCGTTACCCAGGCGTGTTTCTGTGGCCTCTATTTCAAACTCTTCAATATGTATAGATGTAAAGGTATCTTCTTTAACTAATTTCTCGCTTATAAGAATAGCGTCTTCAAAGTTATACCCGCGCCAGGGCATAAAAGCCACAAGGACATTCTTCCCTAAAGCCAGCTCGCCCTCTTTAGTACCAATGCCATCTGCGATTATGTCACCTTTTTCAACCTTTTCCCCAAGCTTCACTATTGGCCTTTGGTTTAAACAAGTATCGTTATTGGTACGCAAGAATTTTTTCAGGTGGTATATTCTCTTTCCCACTGTGATTGAAGCTGCATCTACGCTCGTTACCTTCCCGCTATCATCAGCCACAACAACAGTCCCTGAATCGCGCGCAACCTTCTCCTCCATTTGGGTCCCTACGACCGGGGCCTCAGTAATCATAAGAGGTACTCCCTGACGCTGCATATTTGAACCCATTAAAGCCCTATTTGCATCATCATGCTCTAGAAAAGGAATTAATGCTGCGGCAACGGAGACGAGTTGTTTTGGGGAAACATCCATATATTGAACCTGTTTGCCTGGGACTTTCGGAAAATCATCCTTATAGCGGCAGGAAACCTCTTTTTCTACAAAATAACCGCTCTCATCCAAAGGAACATTAGCCTGGGCAATAACCTTATCCTCTTCAATATCAGCAGTAAGATATTCTATTTTTTTCGTAACACGGCCATCTTCAACCTTGCGATAAGGAGTTTCAAGCAATCCTAAAGTATTCACCCTGGCAAATGTACTAAGAGATGCGATTAAACCGATATTCGGGCCTTCAGGGGTCTCAATAGGGCAAACCCTTCCGTAATGAGACGGGTGAATATCCCTAACCTCAAAACCTGCTCTTTCACGGGATAAACCTCCGGGACCCAAAGCACTTAACCTTCTCTTATGGGTCATCTCCGCAAGCGGATTTATCTGATCCATAAACTGAGAGAGCTGCGACCGGGCAAAAAAATCACGGATTTGGTTTGATAATAATTTAGAGTTGATAAGATAGTGCACATTAAGGTTATCGTACTCTCCTAGCAGGCTCAATCTCTCGCGAATTGACCTTTCGACTCTGCTTAAGCCAATTCTCACCTGATTCTGAACCAGCTCTCCCACAGTTTTGATACGACGGTTTCCTAAATGATCGATATCATCAATTTTTCCTACTCCTGAGTTAAGATTAATTAAATACTCTATTACCTTAATCACGGTATCCGAATCTAAGATTCTTTTATCAAGAGAAACATTCATCCCCAGCTTTCTGTTTAATATGAATCTCCCCGCCCTCTCTAAATCGTAGCGGGCAGGATCGAAAAACAACCTATAGAATAAAGCTTCGGCCGCTTCTTTTGTAACCGGCTCTGTGGGACGCATCTTGCGGTAAAAATCTACGTACGCTTCTTCTTTATTCTTGGTATAATCTTTTTTTAAAGTATTGGTGATCTCGGGGT
>CAZAPC010000088.1:0-4875 GCA_964486875.1 uncultured Planctomycetales bacterium | reverse complement strand
AATAATATTTTTATACTGCTTCCATAGTTGAGGGCGGTTTAGAAGTAATATTGTAGGTTACGCTAACAACTCCGGTTACTTCCGTGACTATACGGTTAGATAAAACACTTAATTTATCGAAAGAAAGCTTTGTCGGCATTGCGCGCCTGGCATCAACGCTGTCCCAGGAGCGTATTTCAATCTGCATCCCGAAATCTCTCTTGCCATTACGCATTCCCGTAACCCTGTCATTATGCAGGATAGCCATATATTGGAAGGCTCCGGAATTCTTAAGTTCTTCTTCTAGGATGGACGTGGCGACTCTGACTGTTTCAATCTTCTCTGGAGTAACTTCGCCGATTACCCTTGCAGCAAGGGCCGGACCCGGAAAGGGCATACGGTTAAAGACGGACTCTGGCAGGCCCAATCCCTGGGCTAATTTTCTTACCCCATCCTTGCGTAATTGCACTAACGGCTCAATAATTCTATAACCAAATGCCTCTTGCGGGTTAATCCCAAGTTGCTCAAATACGTTATGCTGCCTTTTTATTCCGGCAACTGTTTCATCAATATCAGTTAAGATGGTGCCCTGTAGAAGATATTTCGCCTTGCTCTCCCTGACTAGCTTAGCAAAAACATCCTTGTAAAAAGTTTGAGTTATTGCCTCTCTCTTCTCTTCCGGATCAGTAATGCCTTTTAAGGCATCAAAAAACTTATCCCTTGCGTCGATTACCTCAACTTTTACGCCAAGGTTATGAAAGATTTGTGCAATCTGATCTGCTTCGCCTTTACGCATAATGCCATTATCAATAAAATACGTTTTTAAGCGGGCGCCTAAAGCCTTATGGCCCAGCATTGTAACTGCCGAAGAGTCAACTCCTCCTGATAATGCATTAATTGCAAAACCGGAGCCTACCAGATTAGATATCTCTTCCGATTTAATTTTAATAAATTCCTGCGTGTCTAATTCCTGTGCTTTTATTTCTAAAGCCCCGCGCATGCGCCCTCCTTATAGTGTTTTAAATATTATCTAATTCCTGTTTAGTATTTATGTATAACTGGCTATTTTTGGGTAAATTTTCCAGGATTCGATTAATCTTGTTTTCCGAGTCCCTTAACCCTTTTCTGTGTTTTTTATAAAGCAGGATAAGCCCTTTTAGCTGTAATGCGGAGTTAATCGCAGTTAATGCCTTCTCGATTTCTTCCCTGGAGATTGCCTTATCATTTGCCTGAGCCAGCAATTTATCCTTAAGCTCATTTATTATTTTACGGTTTAACTCCTCCTGTTTTACGCTGTCAATTTCCCCGATTAAATAATCACCGATAAGCCACATTGTTTTTATGAAATTATCCGGGTTGCTATTATCAGCCGGTGCCTCCCAGATAATTTTATAAAGAAAGGCGGGGTCATGGACTAATAAATCGTATGCTTTATCTTGCCTGCACGCTTCTTTGTTTAAATCTCCGGAACAAAAACTCCGGATAAAAGCATCTATTTTTTCCAGCGGGATATCCGAGATTTTAACTGACTCATTTTTACTTAGCACTATTTCGTTTTCATTAACCAGCTTATACGCGGCAAAGGAAGGCTCTAGGTGTAAGGCGCCATTTCTCTCCAGGTATTCCTTAATTTGTATATTTCCCGATACCTTTTGGCAATTGTTTAAAAGATTAATAAATATACCCAGCTCTTTTAGGGTTAGTCCGTATTTTAAACCCAAGGACCCCAGCTTTAAGCTGCGAAAGTCCTGTATAAAACGTTTCGTCAGGCTGTCTTCCCCTTTAATCTCTTCTCCGTTAACCAATAGCGTTGCTTCGGGTGATTCAGCAAAGACCAAGGGGTCTTTTTCTGTGATAAGCTCTGTTAACTGTGAGAAAACTTCGTTTGCTTTTGTAATTACTACAGGATGTTCGAGGTTGTAGAGCTTGGAGAGCGCCAGTATTTGTCCCATGCTTTTTACAATAAAAAAATAGATTTTGGTCTTATCCTGGGGCATATCTTTAGCTTGATTTAATGAAATCAACCATTACTCTCTTACTTTCCGCAAAAGATGATTCCAGCTTGGAAAGGCTTGACATCTTGTCGGTAATCTGCCGTATCTTCTCTATGTTATCTTTAATTGTTCTTATCCTATCAACTAGCTTATCCGGTAATTTATTCTCTAAGGCATAGGTTTCTACTATTTCCAGGTTTCCTCTGATAGCAAGAAGGGGGTTGTTTATCTGGTCTCCGACTCCCAAGGCGGTCTCGGTTATAGCCGCACGCTTATTTTTCTCCATAATTTCATCGACAAGAGAGCGGAACATTTTTTTTCCGAAGTAGACGCCAACAAGAAAGACTATTATAGTGCAAAAGATTATGTATCCGATTTGCCCGACCAGAATACTTACCGTAGCAAGTCTAGCAACTATTAAATACGTAAAAACTAGAAGCGGAATAACCCCAATCATTGAAATAGAAACATCGAAATCTCTTCTTTTCTTAGAAATAAATCTTTTAATATCCATTCTTCCTCCTTTAATCAACGCTTGGTAAATTTCAGGGTAAGCAAAATAAAGAAATATGAAATTAAACCTAAAGCAACGCTTATAATAAGATAGCCTAAAATAACAGGCAGTGCGATATTAATTAATGATGCCTTAAAAATTGTTTGCCATGTAAGTCCGTCAAAACCTGTTTTTGCCTCTTGGTAGACTAAGTTCCAGTTTAATCCCAGTATAGCAGAGCCAACCTTAATTGAAAAGATAAAGATTGCCAGGCTTAGCCATGTATTAGTAATTAGGCTCGCTAATAAGGCGCTTGCCCTGTTTACTCTAAAAATAAAAGCTAAAAACAAAGCTGCTAGAGGCCCTGTCCCCGGAAGCATACCGCAAAAAATACCAAGCCCAAAACCCGCAGAGATTCTTTGAGGTGAATCATTTATCTTAAAAATATTTTTGTAAAAGAAGTGCCTGGCCTTGGCGAGAAAGCTAATCATTTTTTAATATAGATTTTATGTTTACCCCCGCAAACCTCTCTGACCCAAAAGAATCCTGAATCCAACCGTTATGTAGGCCGAACCTTTCCATAATTTCTTTTGCTTCTTTGTATTCTTTAAGCTTTAGCCTGCGGCATATATGTTTGTCTTCCTCCGCTTTATAATAAGGGAGGTATTGGCTCATAAGGCTCACTAAAGAATCCGGAGATAATTCTTCAGAGATAAAACGCATAACTGCTTCAGTCCCGGATATCTTCTCCGGTAATACAAGGTGTCTAATGATTAACCCGCGCCTCATTATACCATTTTCATCAATTTCGTCTTTAACTATCTGGCGCCGCATTTCTTTAAGGGCCTCCTGGTTATATTTGGGGTAATCCGGGGCGGAAGAATACCTGAGAGATAGTTCGCTATCCCCATAGCGCATATCCGTAAGATAGATATCCACTATTCCGTCTAATAAGCGTATTATTTCTGCTAATTCATACCCGCTTGTGTTATAAATGATCGGTATCTTAAGGCCTGCGGATACTGCTTTTTTTAAAGAGGTTAAGATTTGCGGCAGGATATGGGTTGGCGTTACGAGGTTGATGTTATGACAGCCTGCATCCTGTAGTTTTAGCATGAAGCCCGAGAGGTCTTCAAAAGAGGCCTCCCTTCCTTGTCCTAATTGGCTAAATTCATAATTCTGGCAATAGATGCATCCCATATTGCAGTTTGAGAAAAATATTGTCCCTGAACCGCGCGTCCCTGACACGGGAGGTTCTTCTCCTCTGTGGCTCATAAAACTGTAGACCTTAGGAAGAAATCCGGTTTTACAAAATCCGGTTTCATTATTGATACGGTTGACCCTGCATTTACGCGGACAGATAGAACAAGATTGAAGCTTTTTATTAAGTTTCTCAATGGCTCTATCCAGTTCTCCGTTTTGGAAAGATTTTAAATACGAAGGGTAAGTAGGCATAAACCGGTCATTTTAAGGCTATCTCTTTTTCTACCCGCTCTATCCTATTTTTAACAGGCGGGTGAGAACTTAAGAATACCAGTTCCACCCCGGGTTTTTTGTTATTTTCCAGTTTTCTAAAAAAAGTTACCATGCCGTAAGGGTTATACCCCGCAGCCCTTGAATATTTTACGGCTAGCTTATCAGCTAAAAATTCATCCTTGCGGCTGAAGCCTAAAGCAACAACATTATAAGTTATGCCTATTGCTTGAGCGAGGGCTTGCGGTGCGTTTTCCCCCAGGGCTATATTTGCAAGAAGCTGGTATCCCATATTAGCTTGAAGCCTTTTTACGCTATGCCGGGCTGCAATATGTCCTACTTCATGGGCTAATATTGCCGCAAGCTCGTCATCAGTTGCAGCGTCAATCAATCCGCTATTGACATAGATAAAGCCCCCGGGAACGGCAAAAGCATTAAAATCGGTATCCTTTATAATATTGAATTTATAATTTAAATCCTGCCTGTCTGACGCTGTTGCGACTCTTTTGCCTATGGTATCCAGCCTTTGCTGCATGCCCTTATCTTTCAAGAGCGTAAAATCCACTTTAATTTGTTTATCCAAATCTTTTCCCAGCGCGATCTCGCTCTCGGTGTTAATAAGTATAAACTCATTTCTTTCGGTTGCAGGGTTATACATGGTTGCGCAGCCCCCTAGAAAGATTGTAAGGCTTAAAACAATAATAAGTTTTGGCATTTTAGATCTGGTTTCGGTAAATCTCTCTTATTGCATTAAATATGTTGATATATTCCTCTTTTTTAAAATCGGGATAAGTCCACTGATTAGGCGTAAATGAGTTTCCTTTAAAGGATAATGTCACTTCGGCAAATATGCCTTTATCTAAATACACCCTGTGGCTGTAATCTTTTGTAGAAGCTAAGAGGACTTTTGCCAGATCCAGATATCCGGGGTCAATA
>CAZAPC010000087.1:0-4877 GCA_964486875.1 uncultured Planctomycetales bacterium | reverse complement strand
GGTTTTAAACATGCGATAATCCCAAAGAATAATTATAAGAGTTTCAAAGAATACAGGGGGGATATAGAGTTAATGCCGGTGGCCACCTTAAAGGAAGGATTGGATATAGGCTTAGGAGGGAAAAAATGACCCATTCGGCTATCGCTCAGGGTCATACTGAGCGGATGAAAGGAGTCGAAGTATGAATTTATTGTTAGTGCGTATTCTTTTCTTAGTTGGTAGCATGATTGTAGGTTTTCAGGCAGCAGGCTTTATTGGTATTTTTATCGGAGTATTAGCCGCGCTGGCAATGATTCTTCTTGAAATCGGCTTGCGTAAAGTTTCAGTAAGCGGGTTATCCAGTTCGGTATTCGGGCTGATCCTGGGGTTAATTATGGCTAAGCTCGTAGGAGATGCCTTCAGCATTACGGCTTTATCTGCGGAGATGCTTTCTTCTATCCGGGTTACCTTGACTTTGGTTTTTTGTTACCTTGGCATGGTTATGGCCTTACGCGGCAAGGATGAGTTCAGTATTATTATACCCTACGTACGCTTAAGGAGGCAGGATCAATCGGAGGACATAACTCTTTTAGATACAAGCGTAATTATCGACGGAAGAATAGTCGATATATTTAAGACTAGGTTTTTAAGCGGTAAGATTATTATTCCGAAGTTTGTCTTGCGCGAACTGCAGCAGATTGCCGATTCAACTGATCCTATTAAAAGGCAGAGAGGCAGAAGGGGATTAGAGATTTTAAACACTGTGCAAAAAGAGTCGGGGCTGGATATAAGTATTAATGACGACGATTTTCCCGAAACCTCAGAAGTTGATAGCAAGCTTGTAAGGCTGGCTAAGCTTTTAGAGGCAAAGATATTGACTGTTGACTTTAATTTAAACCGTGTCGCCACTATCCAGGGGATAAAAGTCTTAAATATCAATGAATTGTCCAATGCGTTGAAGTCGCTTGTTTTTCCGGGAGAAGAGATGCAGGTTAAGCTTATTAAGGAAGGTAAAGAGCATAACCAGGCAATAGGGTATCTCGATGACGGCACAATGGTGGTAGTGGAAGATGCGCGCAGGCTAATTGGCCAAGAGGTTAAGGTTTCGGTAACTTCTGTGTTGCAGACTCAGGCAGGTAGGATGATCTTCACAAAGCTAGAGCGGTAAGTATATGTTAAGCGCAATACTCTTAGCTGCCGGAAAAAGCAGAAGGTTTCTTAAGAGGCAGTCAAAAGTCCTTTCAGGAATATGCGCCAAGCCGGTTATATATTATTCTCTATCGGTTTTAAACAAGCATCCAAAAGTCGATGAGATTATAGTTGTGGCCTCTCTTAAGAATATTAAAGAGATAGCTTTAATTATCCGTAAATATAAGATTGGAAAAGCAGTAAAGGTTGTCTTAGGAGGCGGGGAGCGTAAATATTCGGTATATAACGGTTTAAAGGTATTAAGCCCTGACACCGACTATGTCTTAATTCATGACGGTGCGCGGCCTTTTATTAATAGCAAGATGATTTCTTCTTCAATCCTTGCGGCAAGAAAACACCGTGCTGCGGTTGTAGGCGTGCCTGAAAAGCACACAATCAAAGAGATCGGCAGGCGTAAGGCCATAAAGACATTAAATAGAGAAAGCCTTTGGGAGATTCAAACCCCGCAGGTTTTTAAGAAAGATATTATCCTTAAGGCCTATCAGAATATATCAGGATATAATGTTACTGATGACGCAATGCTGGTAGAGAGGCTAGGCATAAGGCCTGCTGTTGTTTTAGGTTCGTATTCCAATATAAAGATAACTACGCCTGAAGATTTGACGATCGCAGAAGCGATACTGAAAGAAGGTTTATGATAAGAATCGGCATTGGCTATGATCTCCACCGCTTAGTAGAGGAGAGAAAGCTTTTCATCGGCGGACTGGAAATACCATACATAAAAGGGTTATCCGGGCATTCGGATGCTGATGTGTTGCTACATGCTTTATGCGATAGTTTATTAGGCGCAGTATCGGAGGGAGATATCGGAGAGCATTTTCCCGACACTGACCCTAAATACCAGGGTATATCAAGCGTAAAGCTGCTCAGCCTTGTCTTGGGGATTGTTAAGAAGAAGGGATACAGTATTTGTAATGTTGATACGGTTATAATTGCCCAGGAGCCTAATTTAACGCCGTTTAAAAAGAAGATTCAGGAAAATATTTCGTGCGCCCTTAAGATCCCAAAGGATTGCGTAAGTGTCAAGGCAAAGACTAATGAGGGTATCGGGGAAGTAGGCAGGAAGGAAGCAATTGCGTGTTATGCCGTAGCCTTGCTTAAGAAGGAGGGTTAATTTATGACTTGCCTTGTAAAAGTACTTCTAATAATATTGGTGTTTATTTTAGCTAAGGTAGCTATTATTGCTTTATTTTTTTATCAGGATATAAGGTCCGCGCAAAAAAGAGACCCTGCGGCAAAGAGTTTCATTGAGATACTCCTTCTCTATCAGGGGATTCATGCGCTGGTTGCTTACCGGATAACGCATCTATTGTACGCAATACACGCATTTTTTCTGGCCCGTTTCATATCTCAGCTTAGCCGTTTAGTTACGGGTATAGAAATACACCCGGGCGCAACAATCGGCAGAAGGTTTTTTATTGACCATGGCATGGGTGTGGTTATTGGGGAAACTGCGGTTATCGGAGACGACGTATTGGTATATCAGGGCGTGACTTTAGGAGGGACCGGGATTATCAAAGGGAAGCGCCATCCGACAATAGGCAATAATGTTGTTATCGGAGCCGGAGCTAAAGTCCTGGGAAATATTACAATAGGTGATAATTCTTATATCGGATCAAACGCAGTAGTAATTAATGATGTGCCCGCGAATTCTACGGTGGTAGGAGTCCCGGGGAGGATTACCAAGCAAGACGGCAAAAAAATAGAGATAAGCCTTGATCATAAACAGGTTTTAGACCCGATAATGCAGGTTATAGAAGAATTACAGAAAAAGGTTGACCGGCTAGAAAAAAGATAGTTTTAAACTATAGATTAACATGCCTATCCGCATATATAATTCTCTCACCCGGAAGAAGGAAGAATTTATTCCCGTTAACCAGCCTAAGGTAAATATCTATACTTGCGGGGTTACCGTCTATGATGAAAGCCATATCGGTCATGCTCGCTCGCTATATATTTTTGATTTGATTCGCAGGTATCTTATCTATCGAGGTTTTAAAGTAAAATTCGTACGTAATATTACGGATATAGATGATAAGATTATTAATCGTTCCAATGAGCTGAAGGTTGATTGGAAAGAATTAGTTAGGAAATATATCGAAAGGTATGAAGAAGATCTAAATTCTTTGGGTATTAGTAAAGGTGATTTTGAGCCGCGGGCAACCGGAAATATACCAGGGATGATTAGGTATATCAGCGCGTTGATTGATAAAGGGTATGCCTATGAGGTTGGCGGGGACGTCTATTTTAACGTAAGGAGATTTAATAATTACGGCGCTCTCTCAGGCCAGGCAATAGAGGAAATGCGTAAGGGGGTGCGTATCGAACCAAACGAACTAAAAAAAGATCCCCTTGATTTTGCTTTATGGAAAAAGTCAAAGGAAAACGAACCTTCCTGGAAGAGCCCCTGGGGGTTGGGTAGGCCGGGTTGGCATATAGAATGCTCCGTAATGAGCCAAAAGTTTTTAAGTTGCGACACGCTGGATATTCACGCCGGAGGCAGGGATTTGATTTTTCCGCATCATGAAAATGAGATAGCGCAGGCAGAGGCGTTAACGGGCAAGCCGTTTGCAAAATACTGGCTTCATCATGGCCTCTTGACTATGAATGGGCAGAAGATGTCTAAATCATTGGGAAATTTTGTAACCATAAAAGATTTCATAGCTAAATACGTAGATGTGGATTTTCTGAAATTGTTTTTTCTTTCAGCTCATTATTCGCATCCGATTGATTATAGTGAAGACAAAATAGAAGAGGCATGGAAGCAGCAAAACAGTTTCTATGATTTTTTTGATAAAGTAAATATTTTGAATCAGGATGCTAGGCTTAAAATAGCGGGATTATTGGATGAGGATAAAAAAGCAGTTGATGGTATTTGTCTTGATTTCGAAAATGCTATGGATGATGATTTTAACACGCCAGGAGGCTTGGCGTCTCTATTCAAGCTTAGGGATTTAGGTTTAGGATTCGTCTCGGCAGGCAAAAAAGATGCTTTTAACTATGTAAAATTAGCAATTGAGAAGTATTTTATTATTTTTGGTCTGAAAATTGCTCCTAAGGTTAATTTGCCTCAAGAAGCGCTAGATTTATTTAACAAAAGAACTTTGGCGAAGGAAATGAAAGATTTTAAGGAAGCCGATAGAATCCGGGCAATTATCGAGAAAACTTATAATATATGTATCTCTGATACTGTTAGTTCTACTACGGCAAGTTCTATAAGGATTAATCCTATTAAGAAGTTTAATAAAGATAAAGAGGATAAAGAGAAGAAATAAACGGTGGTTTAAATTTTGGCGGGTGGCTTGGCTTGATTCAAGCAGCATGTAGTTTGTGCGAGCGGCCATGGTGCCAGGCTAAATAGATGGTTACGGCGAGCGAGCGCAAACTCCAAGCGAGATTTTACACGGCGGGAAAAATCGAGCGGTGCTGCGAGAACAAGACAAGACAGGTCCCGCTAAAACCTTTGGAAATAATATGAAAGGAAAATTCATAACATTTGAGGGCTCTGAGGGGTGCGGCAAAAGTACGCAGTCGCGCCTGCTTTACGAATACCTTAAAAAAAGGAAGAAGAGAGTTATCTATCTTCGCGAGCCAGGAGCGACAAAGGTAAGCGAGAAGATACGGGCCATATTGCTGGATGCAGGGAATGATGATATGCTTCCTGAATGCGAGATGCTTCTTTATATGGC
>CAZAPC010000086.1:0-4928 GCA_964486875.1 uncultured Planctomycetales bacterium | reverse complement strand
GTCAATATTATAACTTACCTATATACAGCTGTCAAATAAATACTCACCTCCTTTTCCTTATTAATAGACGCATGCCCTGCCCAAATCTAACTAAATAGGGGACGGTTCTCTGCTTTACAATGGCATATGCAACAATAAGTTACAATAACAATAAAATCATTTTAAAATTTCTTAAAACCATGGACTGACATTAAAATGCAGTATTTGTAACTTATTGTAAATAAAAGGTTAGCAAAGCAGAGAACCGTCCCCTCTATGAGGCTTGACATGGATATTAAAATGTGTTAGATTTAATTCATTATGGAAGAGCTGAACAAACTACAAAATGAGCTTGAACGCACAAAATTAGAGCTAGGCATACTCTATGAGATATCCAATGCCATGCGCACAACCTTAAGGCTTGATGAAATCCTCTATATTATCCTTACCGGAGTTACTGCGCATACAGGTTTGGGTTTTAACCGCGCCCTGCTTTTCTTAATTAATGAAAAGGACGGATTAATTGAAGGAAGAATGGGGATAGGGCCTGAAACAGGGGAAGAAGCCAACCGTATCTGGAGCCTTATCGAAGGCGAAAAAATGGGCTTGGAAGACTTAATTGAGGCTTATAAGAATACGGATAAATCCGGCAACGGATTTGACTCTGGCTTTAACAAACAAGTACAGAAAATGAAGTTTTCCATTCATGACACTAACGAAACCCTTCTTTCTCTCGTGGCGCTAGAGGGTATGCCGCTTCACTTAACCAAAGAGACTATAATAAATTACAGGAATACGCCGATAGCCCAGTTGCTAAAGAGCGACGAGATAGTTTTAATCCCCCTAAAGGCAAAAAATAAGATTAACGGCATAATCGCCGCGGATAATTTTATCAACCGCGAACCTATAACCAAAGACGATATCCGGATGCTTACTATGCTTGCAAACCAGGCTGGCCTTGCGATTGAAAACTCCCAACTTTATGAAAAAACCGTGATGCTTGCAAATTTGGATTCCTTGACGGAATTATGGAACCACGGTTATTTCCAATTTCTGCTGAATTCAGAATTGGGTAAAGCCCGCGCGATACAACAGCCCTTAAGCCTGCTTATGCTTGATATTGATTACTTCAAAGTTTACAACGACGCACTAGGACATCAGGCAGGAGATAAAATTTTAAAAGAATTAGCGATGTTACTAAAAAAACAGTCCAGGAAAATGGACCATGTATGCAGGTATGGCGGGGAGGAATTTGCCATAATCCTTCCTCAAACGGATAAAAAAGAGGCGCTTTTAATCGCAGAGCGACTGAGAATGGATGTTGAAAAATGCAACTTCCTGCACGAAGACATTCTTCCGAATAAAAAACTTACTGTAAGCCTGGGGATCTCTTCTTTCCCGGAAGACGGGCTCCTTCCTACGGAGCTTATTTTGGCATCCGATAAATTCTTGTATCAGGCTAAAAACAAAGGCCGTAATAAAACCTGCTACTAAGCTACCGCCGCAGCCTCTGTTTCCTTATCCTTCTCTTTTGCAAACTTAACCGAAACTATCTTTGATACTCCCGACTGCTCCATAGTTATGCCGTACATTACATCAGCGTTAACAATAGTTTTTTTATTATGGGTAATCACGATAAACTGCGAATCTTTTGAGAATTCCGTAAGCGCCCGGGCAAACCTATCGACATTTGCTTCATCTAACGCTGCGTCTATCTCATCGAGTATGCAGAAAGGCGATGGCTTTACTTTAAATATCGCAAAGATTAAAGCGATCGCAGACATTGACTTTTCTCCCCCGGATAAAAGCAAAACATTCTGCAGCTTCTTTCCCGGAGGACGGCAGATAATCTCAATCCCTGACTCAAGCGGGTCGTTTTCATCAATCAGGTAAACCTGCGCATCGCCGCCATTAAAAAGCAGCCGGAAATAATTGCGGAATTCCTGGCGGACTTTTTCAAACGTCTCCATAAACATCTGCCTTGTAGTACGGTTAATCTTTAAAATAGCCTGATGCAATGACTCCTTGGCAGAAGTTAAATCAGCGTGCTGCTGGATTAAGAAATCATAGCGTTTCTTCAATTCATCATACTCTTCTATGGCAACCAGGTTAACAGTTCCGTAGGAATCTACCTTGCTTTTTAATCCCTCTATTTCTAAGAAGAGCGCCTGCGGGTCTTGCTCTGTTAAAACCAACTCAACAGAATCAAGGTCTATTCTGTATGCCTGCACCATTCTTTCTTTCATCGTCCCGTATTTATAGTCAAAATCCTTATCCTGCATCTGAAGTTCATAGAGCCTGTTTTTCAAACCGTCCAGCTCTTTTCTGTCAGTTTCGATTTTTAATGCCATATCTCCTGCCCCGGAAGAAAACTCCTGGTAACGTTTTTCTGCCTCGCCTAGCCTTGCCTGCTTATCTTGGATATCTTTCTGCGACTCGACAAGCTGCCTGTTGCACTCATCTATCTCAAACTCCATTGCCGAGGATTTATTTATAGATTCCTGAATCTGTTTATTAGTATTATCAAAATTATGCTTGTCATGTCCGTATGTTTCTTCCAGAAACCTTAAAGTATCCTCATCAGAGACTATGCGCTTATTTAACGATTCTAACTCGGTCCTTACCTGCGTAATCTCCACTAAAAGATCTTCTCTTAACTTGCTGTTTAAGGAAATATTCTCTTCTTCCCTTGATATTGAATCCTCGGTCATACGCTGGCTGTTATTCAATTCCGCAAGATGCGCCTGCGAGGTCTTGATATTTCCCTCAAGGACCCCTAGTTCTTTCTGGGCCTCTGCCAGATCAAGCACGATCAGGTCCTCTTCTTCCTTAATCTTATTAAACTGCTCCAGCGCTGTCTGTTTCGATGTTTCCTTGTTTGCAAGATTAATCTCGCAAGAACGTAACTCCTGCTCAAGCGCAGAAATAGCTTTGGCTATCTCCTCAACATAGGTTTCTTTAACCTGCCTTGAAATACGCAAAGCCCCTATCCCTTCATCTATTTTCCCGATCTTTAAATCGATATTATGCGTATCCAACTCAATGGGCTTTGCCTCTCCGGTTAGCTTAAAATTCGCCGGCTCTAAATAAGCCTTATCCTCATCGGTTAAGCTTACGGTATTATTAACCTGTATTACCAACCCGCTAGTTTTATCAACAGGCAGTTTATCAAGATAGATCAGAGCGTTTACAGTCTCTGCCTTATCAAGGTACTTTGCCTTAAGCTCTTCTAAAAAAGCCTTATGTGATTCTAACGCCAGCTTTTGTTTTTCCAGGGATTCGATATCCGCATTAATTGCGGCTAAAAAACGCTTTTCATCTTCAAGGCTTAACTTTTCCGCGCTTATCTTCTCCAAACATTCATCAACCGACTTACGCGCAGCCTCCGCTTCGGAAGAAACCTTTGTTAAGTTTTCCTCAGCGATAACCTTCTCTTCGTATGCCTTGGCTTTTTCTATCTCCAGCCTCTTCTTGCGCGCTAAAAATACCTGTTCTTGCGAACTAAACTCAGATATCTGGTTACGGCACTGGGCTAAATTTCCGGCAAGTTCAACGATTTCCTTCTTATGCCGGGAAATATTTTCAAGCGAACTCTTGATACTCAATGCCAGAGCGCCTATCTTGATATCTTTCTCTGAAAGTTCTTTTGACTTATCATCAATCAACCCCTTTAGCCCGGAATATTCGTTTCTGACACTAGTTAGCTTTTCTTCCTCTATTTTTAGTTTCGCCTCAAGATGCGCCAACTGCTCCCCCAGATCTTCCCGGGCGAAGCTCAATTCCTTAATCCTTTCCCGGTTAAAATTTATTCTTTCATTATTCCTGACCACCTCATTTTCAAGGCTGATTAAATCATTCTTAGCCCCAAGCATATCATCTTCAAGCAACTTTAACTCCGATGAACGAGAAGATGCCTTAAGCTCCTGCTGGCGTATTGCCGCAAAAAGCTCCTCTTCGCGTATTTTAAGCTCTTCGAGGTTTTTTATCACCTTATCTTTTTCCGAAAGCAGCCTTACCTTCTCAAAAACAGAATAAGATACCTCCTTGGCTTTTAGTTCTTCGAATGCGTCTTTATATTTACGCGCTTTATTTGCCTGCCGCTCTAAACTGCCAATCTGGCGTTTTACTTCCGTAACTATGTCATTAACGCGCAAAAGGTTCTGCTCTGTATCTTCAAGCTTGCGCATTGCCTCCCTTTTCTGGGACTTATATTTTGTAATACCAGAAGCCTCATCGAAAACCATCCTTCTTTCTTCGGGCCTGGAGCTTAAAACCAAGTCTATCTTACCCTGCGCAATTATAGAATAACTTTCAGCTCCGATTCCCGTGCCAAGCAAAAGATCAAGTATATCTTTTAGCCTTACTTGATTTCTATTTAAAAGATACTCGCTTTCTCCGGAACGGAAGAGCCTGCGGGTAATTGCAACCTCGTCATTGTCAAAATTAAAAAACCTTGCCTTGTTATCAAAGGCAAGAGTAACCTCAGCCATACCTAAAGGCTCATGCTTATCAGTGCCATTAAAAATAACATCAAGCATCTCTGAGCCACGTAAAGACTTCGCAGACTGTTCCCCTAAAACCCAGCGGATAGAATCGAATATATTAGATTTACCGCAGCCATTGGGGCCTACCACAGCGGTTATCCCCGGCTCAAAGTGGAGCGTAGTCTTTTCTGAAAACGATTTAAAACCGGATAACTCTAGTTTTTTGAAATACATATTATCTCCTCCTAATGTGGCAGCGACTGATTCTCAAGCCATGCATCAATTTTATCTTTTTTAAAACGCCATTGGCCGACAAGCTTAACTGCCGGAATCTTATTATGCTTAACCCAGTCATAAATAGTCCGGCGCGTAACTTTAAGATAATCTGCCAAGTCCTCGATGGTCATTAATCCGCTATTAATCATATTTTTCTCCAGGAGACACTCTGCTGCGCAGGGTGTCTCC
>CAZAPC010000085.1:0-4970 GCA_964486875.1 uncultured Planctomycetales bacterium | reverse complement strand
ACTTTTCTTTGTTTATCTTCTTAAGAGAGCGTAAAAAAACTATCAAGTCTCTTCTTAGGTTTTCATCCGTAACCACCTCTGCCGGATTAATGTTTTTAAGGCTGCTGATGAAATTATCTGCGAATTCATTTATCTTATCAGAATCGCCAGCAGAAACTATGCTGCTTAAGAAACTGCGCCACCTACCCCCTGCGTCTTCCTGCCCTTGAGAATTAAGTAACCCGGAGTAATCAAGGCTTTCTACATAAATATGGCTTACGGACGCCTTTCTTAATATAGCTTCTAGCCCGCCCTCTTTGACAATATCTTTTACAGGAATAGTCAAAGTATTTAACAACTCTGCCAATTCATTAACAGTTAAACCAGGGCTTATCCTGATCTTCTCTACCCTGCGGCTATGAAGCATCCGGGCCAACTCTATAGAAGCTAAAAGTTTATCCTGCAAAATACCATCTATAAATATTGACTTGGAGGTTATTTGTATTTCAAGGGGGTTTAAAAAATTTAGCAAACTATCTATGCTTAGTTTAAGTTCATCTGTAGATTTAATAAAATAGGGGTGGTTCTTAGGATACGCTAAAGCGTTATTAAAGGCTGTGCGCAGGCATTTTACAAATTCGCTTAACGCTTCTTCTTTATCCATTGTTTTTATTTTACCGTGAAAACTTAGTTTATTCAATAATAAAACGCCCTCTTAAACAAAATAAGAGGGCGTCTAAAACAAAAACTAATATTGCCGCTTAAACCAATCCTTGATCAATCATGGCATCAGCCACTTTTACAAAACCGGCTATATTTGCTCCCTTTACATAATTAATATATCCGTCTTCTTTGCCGTATTTAACACACTGATGGTGTATGGCGATCATAATATCATGCAGCCTTCTATCAACTTCTTCGCGCGTCCAGGAGAGCCTTAAGCTATTCTGCGACATCTCTAATCCGGAAGTAGCCACGCCTCCGGCATTAGAAGCCTTACCCGGGGCATAAAGTATTCTGGCCTTCTGGAATACCTCCACGCCCGCGGGGGTCGTAGGCATATTCGCCCCTTCACCTACAGCAATACATCCATTCTTTACTAGTGTCTTGGCATCCTGCTCGTCTATCTCATTTTGTGTTGCACTGGGAAATGCTATATCGCATTTTACAGACCAAGGCTTCTGCTTATCAAGATATTCGCATTTAAATTCCTTTGCGCACTCTTTAATCCTTCCGCGTTTTACATTCTTTAAGTTTAATACGCACTTAAGCTCTTTCTGGTCAATACCCTGCTCATCATAAATAAACCCATCGGAGTCCGATAAAGTAACCACCTTTGCGCCGAGCTGTATGAGCTTTTCTACCGTATACTGCGCAACGTTACCCGATCCGGATACAGCGCAAACTTTCCCCTTTAGAGAATCTCCCTTTGTTTTCAGCATCTCTTCAACAAAATACACGCATCCGTAACCCGTAGCCTCAGGACGGATAAGACTTCCTCCCCAATTAAGCCCTTTCCCTGTTAAAACTCCGGTAAACTCATTACGTAATCTTTTATATTGTCCGAACATATAACCGATCTCGCGTCCACCTACGCCAATATCCCCTGCGGGCACATCCGTATCCGGGCCTATATGCTTGGAGAGTTCAGTCATAAAACTCTGGCAAAACCTCATTACCTCATTATCGCTCTTCCCTTTAGGATCAAAATCCGATCCCCCCTTGCCCCCTCCCATAGGAAGAGTGGTTAACGCATTCTTAAAAACCTGTTCAAAAGCAAGGAACTTTAATATGCCTAAGTTTACGCTGGGATGAAAACGCAAGCCGCCCTTATACGGCCCGATTGCGCTATTCATTTCAATGCGATAGCCGCGGTTAACCTGGATTTCTCCTTTATCGTCGATCCAAGGGACGCGGAACATAATAACCCTCTCCGGCTCAATAATCCTCTCTAGTATTTTTTCCTTCAAATATTTAGGGTTTTCTTCCATAAACGGCAGTACTGTCTCAACCACTTCCCTGACTGCCTGATGAAACTCAACTTCTCCGGGATTTTTTTGAATAACATTATTCATAAACTCTTCAACTTTTTTTGCCATTTTAACCCTCCTTAATCTAACTCTGTTATTTTAAAGAATACAGGTAATCCTTAATCGCAAAAGCCGCTTTTTTCGCCATACCCATTGCCTCAATCACCGTGCCTTCCCCTCCTACTATATCTCCTCCGGCAAATACCCCCTTTACGGAAGTCTCCATTGTTTGAGGATTAACGATAACATCTCCGTATTTATCTGTTTTAATTCCCGGGGTTACGCTGGTTAAAACCTTATTCGCCTGCAATCCTATAGCAATAATTGCCAGGTCACTCTCAAGCTCAAAATCGCTTCCCTCTATTGCAACCGGCCTTCTCCTCCCTGATGCATCAGGCTCGCCTAAACTACACTCCAGAGATCTTAATATTTTTACAAAACCTTCTCCACCACCAGTAAATTCCTTAGGCGCCACCAGAAACCTGAATTTCACTCCTTCTTCTTTCGCATGCTCAATTTCAAGCCTTCTGGCAGGCATCTCAACCTCAGTCCTTCTATATACAATTGTTGTATCAGGCTCAATGTTGCCCATTTTCTGCAAGCGTAAAGCGCAGCGCGCCGCATCCATCGCGGTATTTCCGCCCCCTATGACCAAAATATGCTTACCTATATTAACCGGAGTATGGTGCCTAGGAAAATCATACGCAGACATAAGATTAACCCGGGTTAAGAATTCATTAGCTGAATAAACATTACAAAGGTTTTCCCCCGGAATCCCAAGAAAAGACGGGACTCCCGCTCCAAGCCCAAGGAAAACAGCTGAAAAGCCTTCTTTAAATAAATCAGTTAAATCATTAGTCTTTCCCACAATAAAATTCGGCAGGATGTTAACGCCTAGGCTTTTTAAATAGTCTATCTCAAAATCCAGTATATCCCTAGGCATCCTGAAAGGCGGAATCCCATACCTTAATACCCCTCCTGTGCTATGTAAGGCCTCAAAAACCGTAACCTTCACCCCTAAACGCGCAAGCTCTCCTGCGCAGCATAACCCGGCAGGTCCGGAGCCAACCACGGCGACTTTATAGCCGGAAATTTTATTATCTGCGGCTATACGCACCTTTAGATCATTATTCATCCCAAAATCACCGATAAATCTCTCAAGAAAATGAATATTAATTGCTGAAAGAGAAGCAAACGAAGAATCCTTTTTGGTTAAGACACACGCCTTTCTACACTGATACTCTGCCGGGCAAACCCTTCCGCAAATACAAGGGAAATTGTTCTTTTCTCTAATCGTAAAATATGCCCCGGCAAAATCTTTTTCAGTAATCTGTTTTATGAATTTTTTAATATTTATACCTACCGGGCAGCCTAAGATGCATTTTGGATCCTTGCACTGCAGACAGCGGGATGCCTCAAACAAGGCCTCCTCTTCTGAATAACCGGATACAACCTCAGAAAAGTTTTTTACCCTTTCTTCAGCAGAAACCTCTCTTGTCTTTACCCCGTTAGAAATTTTGTTTTTCCCCGCAGCAAATTCGGTATTTCTAACGGGGTTTACCGGTTCTTTTGGCATAATTTATTCCTGGAATAATTTATTCAGATTGCAGATATGTTTTTCTTTATCCTGATATACGCGGTTGCGCTTAGTCAATTCATCCCAATCTATTTCCTGTGCCTCAAATTCAGGCCCATCAATACAGCTGAATTTTGTTTTGCCTGAAACCGTTACCCGGCAGCAACCACACATCCCGGTTGCATCCACCATAAGGGCATTCAAGGAAACAATGGTCTTCACGTTAAAACTTTTTGTAACATCGGCGACTCTCTTCATCATCGGGATAGGGCCGACTGAATAAACTAAATCGTACTTACCTTCCTCTAATAACTCTTTTAAAATATCCGTGGTAAACCCTTTTCTCTGATATGATCCGTCGTCAGTTACAATAAGTAACCGGTTGGAAGCTTCCCTTAACTCATCCTCAAGGATAAGAAGATCCTTAGTCCTTGCGCCTAATACGCTCACAACTTCGTTGCCAGCATCTTTTAGCGCCTTTGCCACCGGGTATATTTCAGCAATGCCTACTCCTCCTCCAACTAAAATTACCCTGCCGTAATCTTTTATTTCGGTCGCGTGGCCAAGAGGGCCTACTACAGAATAAAGCGAATCGCCTACATTAAGCCCTCCTAAAAGCTTAGTTGTAAATCCAGCTTCCTGAAAGATAAGACTTATAGACTCTTTATTTCTGCTAACGACAGTTAAAGGCACCCTCTCCCCCTCTTTTTTAACCATAAGGGCAATAAACTGCCCTGGCTTAGCCTTTGAGGCAATCTGGGGTGAGAATATTTCCATACTTATGACTTTTACGCCCTGAAAATCATTTAATACTTTTTTGCTCAATATCTTCATTCTTGCTGCCTAATTTTTAGGCACTCCCTGGGAAATAAAAACGCCCACTCTTTTACCCGGAAATAATCCGGCCAGGAGTGGACGTCATTGTCCCTGAAATTTTAATTGTATTAAATAATAACACTATTGCGGTTTTTGTCAAGAAAGATTATTTCTCAGTCAAGCAAGGATTATTTCGCACTTTTGCTTTAGGGCATACCTCTCAGGTTGCTGAATTGGCTTTAAATTTATGTGTTTAATCAGCCCGAAAATCCAAAGGTTGAGGCTGTGCTCGTTCTTAAAGTAGCCTTGTATCTTAATTCGCCTTCTGATCTCCTCCAAGAAGCGCTCTAAGTGATTGGTGGTTGATATGGCAGAGCGCACTTCCTTTGGAAAATCATAGAAGTTAAGCGTGTGGTAGAACTCATCCTGGAAGCATTTGACGGCCCTTGGCTCAAGCCTGCGCCAACGGTTAACGAATATCCTGAATCTCCTGATTGCCTCCTGCCTGGAAGGAGCTTTATAGATATGGCTGGCCTGTTTAGACATTTTAGGCCGGTGTTTGATCTTGT
>CAZAPC010000084.1:0-5107 GCA_964486875.1 uncultured Planctomycetales bacterium | reverse complement strand
ACTTCCTTTAGAGTAAAGGAAAAGAGAAGGTGGTAAGCTATGCCTTTGTTTGATATCCAGATTAGCCAGGATGAGCCGGTATATGTAATTAGCGTAGTAAGTAAATTGGTAGATCTTCCGGTTTGGACGCTTCGTCAGCTTGATAAAGCAGGTATCGTAAAGCCGAGCAGGATAGGCAAGAAGAACAGGTTTTATTCGCTTAAGGATGTAAGGAGGCTTGAATACGTGCACTATCTCATGGAAGAAAAAAGGGTCAATATTCACGGAATAAAACTGATTATAGAAAAAGAGATCGTTTAATTTTTTTAATGAACCGTTAGCACTCTTATAAGTAAAGCGCTAAAATTAATCTTTACAAGAAACTAAAATATGTTAGAATTATTCCCTAGTGTTTATAGTTAAGGGGTAACCAATGGTGAAAAATATTGATTATGAATCTAGGAGAAGATCGGTTTTAAGCGCTACTATAAATAAGTACATAAGGCAGGCAGGTCCGGTTTCTTCAGATGATATTGCTGAGAATTTTGATTTAAGCCCGGCTACGATAAGAAATATCTTCTCTGAACTTGAAGAAGCGGGTTACCTTACGCATCCGTATACTTCAGGCGGTAGAATGCCTACGGATAAAGGGTATCGTTATTATGTCGATTTTTTGAATTCACAAATGGAATTGTTAGATGAGGAAAAAAGTAGGATTACTCGAGAGTATAAGAAAGGCGGCCGTAAGCTTGAAGATGCGCTGGAGGAGACGAGTGAGGTGATATCTCAATCAACGCATTACGCAGGGATTGTTTCTTTCTTAGAATGGCAGGACAGACTCTTCTATAAAGGGTTAAGCCGTATATTGGAGCATCCTGAATTTAAAGATTCCCAGAAGATAAGGCTTTTGGTAAATGCGCTTGAAGAGAAGCGTAACCTTTTAGAGATAATCAACAGGGATTTTAATGGCAAGGTCCAGGTTTATATCGGGCATGAATTGGGTTGCCCTGAGATGGCCGATTGTTCCTTAGTCGTTTCAGGCTATCGCAGGAAGAAGAAGCCGCAGGGGAAAATAGCGGTCCTAGGCCCTGCCCGAATGGAGTATGAGCATATTATTCCCGTGCTTTCTTATATTTCGGATGTTCTAAGCGATTTTCTGGAGAGTATAGAATGACAGAACACAATAAAGAAAATGATAAGAATGAAGAAAAGCAGGTAATTTTAAAGGAATCCGAATACTTGAAATTAAAAGAAGGTTCGGAAAAAGCGGCGGATTTTGCGGATAAAATACTCAGGTTGCAGGCAGAATTTGATAACGCACGTAAACGCATTGAGAGGGAAAAACAGGATTTTATAAAGTTTGCGAATGAAGGGATTATCTTGGAACTGCTGAATATTTTGGATGACCTGGAGAGGACAGTAAGTTTGGCTGAAGCGCAAAAGCAGGACCCCGAGGCTTTCTTAAAAGGCGTAGAGATGATCTTGGCGCACCTTTATGAAATGCTTAAAGAATACGGAGTTAAGCCTTTAGAGGCACAAGGAAAAATATTTGATCCGCATTGCCACGAGGCTTTAATGCAGATAGAAGATAAAGAATTGCCGGAGCATACTGTAGTTGAGGAGTTGCAAAAAGGCTATCTTTTAAATGATAGGGTTATAAGGACTTCTAAGGTGAAGGTTTCAAAAAAACAATAAATCAGACACCCCGCGCTTGTGTGGAATTGCGCGGGTGTTGTCTCTGTAGACAAGGAGGGTTAAAATGGCTAAAGTGATTGGGATTGATTTAGGGACATCAAATTCGGCGGCTGCGGTTATGGAGGGCTCGAGGCCGGTAATAATTCCTTCTGCTGAAGGCGCAGGAGTTGCTTCTGGTAAGGCATTTCCTTCTTATGTTGCTTTTACCAAAGACGGCCAGCGTTTAGTGGGAGAGCCGGCGAGAAGGCAGGCGGCGATAAATGCCGAAAGCACCATACAGGCTGCGAAACGCAAGATGGGAACTGATTTCAAGTTTAAGGTAATGGGTCAAGAGTATACTCCGCAACAGATATCCGCGTTTATCTTGCAGAAGATTAAGCAGGACGCGGAAGCCTATCTTGGCGATAAAGTCGAAGAAGTGGTCATTACTTGCCCTGCTTATTTTGACGATAACCAGAGGCAGGCGACTAAAGATGCGGGGGAAATTGCAGGATTGAAAGTCCTGCGTATTATAAATGAGCCTACCTCGGCATGCCTTGCTTACGGCCTTGAGAAAACAGGCAAAGAGCAGAAGATAATGGTTTTTGACTTAGGCGGAGGTACTCTGGATGTTACCATTATGGAGATGGCTCAAGGGGTATTTGAGGTTAAGGCTACTTCAGGAGATACGCAGCTAGGCGGCACGGATATGGATAAAACGCTGCTTGAGTATATTGCTGGTCAGTTCAAGCGTGAAAATGGGATTGACCTTATGAATGATAAGATGGCAGTGCAGAGATTACGCGAGGCAGCGGAGAAGGCGAAGATCGAACTTTCTTCAACGGTAAGTACGGATATAAACCTTCCGTTTATAACCGCCGATTCTTCCGGGCCAAAGCATTTGACTATGAATATTACCCGGGCGAAATTAGAGGATTTAGTAGGGTCTATCATTGATAGATGCCGGCATCCGATGGAGCAGGCGTTATCTGACGCCAAGCTTTCAGCCTCGGATATTGACCGCATTATTATGGTAGGCGGGCCTACGCGTATGCCTATAGTGCAAAAATTTGTCGAGGATTACGTTGGCAAGAAGATTGAGCGCGGCGTTGACCCGATGGAGTGCGTTGCCTTAGGTGCCGCAATACAGGCTGCGATAATCAAGGGTGATATGAAAGATGTGCTATTGCTCGATGTAACTCCTTTGTCTTTAGGCATTGAGACTTTAGGGGGAGTTAATACCAAGTTAATCGAAAGGAATACTACTATTCCAACGAGAAAGAGCCAGATTTTTTCAACTGCGGCAGATAACCAGACTGCAGTCACTATCAGGGTCCTTCAGGGAGAGCGCCCTATGGCTGATGATAATGTGGAGCTTGGACGTTTTGATTTAGTAGGTATTCCTGCGGCGCCGAGAGGTATACCTCAGGTTGAAGTTTCTTTTGACATTGACGCAAACGGGATTGTGCATGTATCAGCAAAAGATTTAGGGACAGGCAAAGAGCAGTCAGTACGTATATCAGCGCCAAAGAAACTTTCTAAAGAAGAAATTGATAAAATGGTCCGCGATGCCGAGAAGTTTGCCGCTGATGATGCCAAGAAGAAAGAAGAGGTTGAGGTCATTAACCAGGCTGATAATTTGGTTTATGCTACCGAGAAGTCGCTTAAAGATTATGGCGATAAGGTGAGCCAGGCAGAACGCGCTGATATAGAAGCAAAGGCCAATGATTTAAAGTCTGCGATTAAGGATAAGAATGTAGATAGAATCAAAAAAGGCATGGAGGATTTAACCCGCGCATCGCATAAATTGGCGGAGGAGATTTATAAGCAGGCTTCTGCCAAACAAAAGCCGCAGGATCAGGCTAATGCAGGCCAGGCGCAGGAGGATGCAACCCCCGGTCAACAGGAGCAGAAAGAAAGTAAAAGCAAAGAGGATATAATTGATGCGGAATATAAAGAAGATGATGATAAGAAATAATTTGAATGCCTACTAAGCGCGACTATTACGAGATTCTTGGAGTTCAAAAAAGCGCAAGTCTCGATGAGGTAAAAAAAGCCTATCGGGAGCTTGCGCTTAAGTTTCATCCTGACCGCGTTCCTCACGAAAAGAAGAAAGAGGCCGAAGAAAAGTTTAAAGATATATCTGAAGCGTATGCTGTTCTTTCTGATTCCAATAAGCGCGCCTTATACGATCAACATGGGCATGCCGGAATCGACCAGAGGTATGCGCAGGAGGATATTTTTAAAGGAGCTGATTTTAGTAGCGTATTCCAGGACTTGGGCAGTTTTGGATTCGGAGGAGGCTTATTTGAAGAGATATTTAGTGATTTAGGCTATGATTTCTTTGGCTCAGGATCAAGGCGCACGCAGGGCTCGAGGAGGAGGGGTAGGGATTTACAAATTGCTGTAGAGATTACATTAGAGGAGGCTGCTGGAGGAATAGAAAAAACGATTACAGTCCCTCGTTATGAGGTTTGCTCGTTTTGCTCCGGGACAGGGGCAAGGTCCGGAACAAAGAAGTCGGTCTGCCCTCAGTGCAGGGGTTCGGGGCGCTCTGTTTCAGGATCGCGAGGTTTTTATATTCAACAAGCCTGCCCGCGTTGTGGCGGAGAGGGTTCGGTCATTCAGTCCCCATGCCCTGAGTGCAACGGGGAAGGAAGATTAAAGATTACCCGTAAAATCAAAGTTAAGATTCCTGCAGGGGTTGATAACGGTTCTAATTTAAGGGTACGCGGAGAGGGAGAAGCGGGCCAGTCTAGCCACGGCGATCTTTATGTTGTTATTGAAGTTATGCAGCACGATTTATTCCAGAGGCATGGCAATGATATACTAATTGAAGCTAGCGTTAGTTTAAGTAAAGCTGTATTAGGTGGAGAAATAATCGTGCCTACTTTAAGCGGTAAAGTGGATATGCGGATCCCCGCCGGTACTCAGAGCGGAAGCCTGTTTAGACTTAAAGGCAAGGGTATGATTGATTTGCATTCTAAGTCTATAGGAGATGAGTTAGTCAAAGTTAATGTAGAGATACCCCGTAAACTAAGCTTGCAGCAGCGTCAGGCAATAGAAGAATTCGCGCGTGCCTCCGGAGAGAATACAAAAGAGAGCTTTGCCGATAAGTTAAAGAAAACATTTAAATAGGGAGAAGATATGCCGACTTACGAGTATGAATGCGTCAATTGCAATAAAACTTTTGAAGTATTTCAGAAGATAACCGATGAACCGCTTAAGGCCTGCCCTAAATGCCACAAAAAGATTCATAGGCTAATCGGCGGAGGCTCAGGTATTATATTCAAGGGTTCTGGTTTTTATGCTACGGATTACCGCAAGTCAGGAAAGGAAAGCCAAAAGTCATCCTCTTGCCCTGCGTCTAAGCAGGGTTGTTCTGCCTGTCCCCATAGCAAATAGAAATAACTTTTTTACATTTATTTCTTAGTTTTTTTATGGTATATATAAT
>CAZAPC010000083.1:0-5233 GCA_964486875.1 uncultured Planctomycetales bacterium | reverse complement strand
TCATTATATAATTTATAAGTTATTCTTATTCTAGGCAGAGCCTACCCTTTATATATCTATAGAAGGAGTAAAAAACTATGGATGCCAATAAGAAACGTAACTTTATCCTCTTAGGACATGCCCAGTCAGGAAAAACCACACTTGCCGAAAGCCTGTTATATTTCTGTAAAGCTACGACGCGCAAGGGAAAAATCGAAGACGGTACGACAGTAAGCGATTACAGTTTTGATGAGATAGAAAGAGCGAATTCTATAAATTTAAGCCTGGTTTTCTGCGATTACCTGGGAACGCGCCTGCAGATTATTGATACCCCGGGGTACGCGGACTTTGGAGGCGAGGTCATCTGCGGGTTAAGGGCGGTAGATAGCGGCATTATCGTTATAGATGCTTTAAGCGGAGTTCAAGTCGGGACAGAACAGGCCTGGCAGATGTTGGAAGACGCGAATGTGCCGTGCATGTTTTTCATAAATAAGATAGATAAAGAAGGGGCTAATGTCAATTCTGTACTCGCAGACTTAAAGTCCAGTTTTTCCAAGAATTGCGTAATTATAGAATCTTTAGAAGATCCGGTATTGATGGAGGCAATCGCTGAGAGCGATGATAGCTTATTGGAAAAATACCTGGCGGTTTTGCGCCTTTCTGCCGAAGAAATCAGGGGTGGTTTATCCAATGCGGTAATTAAGCGCAAGCTTTTTCCGGTAATATCCGGTTCGGCTTTGGCTGATAAGGGTATTAAAGACTTGCTGGATGATATAATCCAGTACTCGCCAAGCCCTTACCAGAGAAGCCCGGTTATTGCGTTTAATCCTTTGCAGCCCGAAGCAAAGAAAGAGGTAGCCTACAAAGACGATGCTCCATTTTCAGCCTTTGTCTTTAAAAATATTTCAGACCCTTATGTGGGGCAGCTTAGCCTGATTCGTGTTTTCTCCGGAACTATTGCCTCTAACTCAGGTTTTTATAATACAAGCAGGAAGATAAAAGAAAGGATAGGCCAAATTCATATTCTGCAGGGTAAAGAGCAGAGAAATGTCGATAGCGCTTCTTGCGGCGATATTATAGCGCTTGCTAAGCTAAAAGACACCCGGGCCTCGGATTCGCTCTGCCAGGAGAAAGAGCAGTTTTTATTCGACCCTATTATTTTTCCTGAAGTTGCGATATCTGCTTCGGTAAAGCCTAAGTCGCGCGAAGATGAGGAAAAGATATCCGATGCCTTGCATAAACTTGCGGCAGAAGATTCCACCTTTAAGGTAACGCATGACCCGCAGACTAAGGAGCTGATTATCTCAGGTCTAGGCGATCTCCATTTATCGGTAATGGTAGGCAGGCTTAAAAAGAGGTTTAATGTTTCGGTAGAGTTAGGCACGCCCAAGGTATCTTATAAAGAGACTATTACCAAAAGTATGAAAGTCCAGGGTAAATTTAAGAGGCAATCCGGCGGCCGCGGGCAATACGGAGATTGCTGGATTGAAGTTACTCCTTTGTCAAGGGGAGGCGGGCTGGAATTTGTAGATAAGATATTCGGAGGAGCTATACCGAGGAATTTTATACCTTCGGTAGAAAAAGGCGTGAGGCAGGCAGCCTCAGAAGGGGCTGTGGCAGGTTACCCTATAGAAGATATCCGGGTTACGCTTGTAGATGGCTCCTATCATGAGGTCGACTCTTCTGATATGGCTTTTCAGATTGCCGGGGCTATGGCCTTGAGGAAGGCTGTGATGGAGGCAGGTCCGGTCTTGCTTGAACCGATAATGGACGTAGAGATATATATACCCGAGGAGTTCTTAGGAGCTATATCCGGAGATATTAATTCTCGTCGGGGAAGAATTATGGGCATGGAGATTAAAGGCAAACAGCAGATAGTGAAAGCCCAGGTCCCATTATCTGAAATGTTTAAATACGCCAATGATTTACGCTCTATTACCGCTGGCAGGGGTGTTTATGTAATGCACTTTTCCCATTATGAAGAAGTGCCGCATAAGGTCTCCTCGCCTATTATTGCGCATTATCAATCCACTAAAAAACAGGAAGAGTAGGGCTTTATGAAAATTTGCTTATTTGGTATACCTGATTTGACGGTAGGTAAACAAAATATTAAAGACGAGCGGCTGGATCAGGTTGACAGAATCACTAAGTCAAAGAAAAAAACTTATATCCAGGTAGAATTAATCGGAGAAAAAGAAGTTTTAGATGCTGATGCGGTATTGGTTTTAAATGATTCGCGCACGGATTTAATACTGGCCGACCTTGAGTTTGTGGAGAATCGGCTGGGAAAATCAGTAGATTCTATTGAAAAAAATGTGCTGCTTAAATTCAAAGATACCCTGGAGAAAGAGGGGTTTCTTCTTTCCTTATCCTTAAGCGAAGAAGAAAAAAAAGCTATTTCGGGGTATGGGTTGGTTACATTAAAGCCAGTTGTTTTGGCGGGGAGAGAGGAGATAGAAGATAAAGATAAAGTTATCCTAAGGGTTTTCCAAAACAGCGGGTTTATAAGTTTTTTTACTACCGGAGAAAAAGAAACCCGGGCATGGATAATTAAAAAAGGCGCTACAGCATGGGAGGCATCCGGGGTGATACACTCTGACATACAAAAAGGTTTTATCCGTGCTGAAATAATCAGCTTCAATGACTTTGTTGAATGTAATGGAGAATCCGCGGCAAAGCAGGCTGGTAAGCTCCGTTTGGAGCAAAAGGATTATGTAATGCAAGATTGCGATCTGGCTAATTTCAGATTTAATAAATAAGTAAGGGAGATTTCTATAAATGGTTAGGATCAAGCGCGCATTAATCAGTGTTTCGGATAAAAGCGGAGCATTAAATTTAGCTAAAGAATTAAATAATCTCGGCGTAGAGATTATTTCTACTGGAGGCACGGCAAGGCTTCTAAAGGATAATAATATACCGGTGAAAGAGGTTTCTGATGAGACAAAGTTTCCAGAAATGTTGGATGGCCGGGTTAAAACGCTGCATCCTAAAGTCCACGGGGGGATTCTTGCGTTAAGAGATAATCAGGAACACATTAAAGCCCTAAAAGAGCATGTAATCTCTCCCATTGATTTAGTTGTTGTAAACCTTTATCCTTTTGGAGAGACGGTTAACAAGCCGAATGTAACGATAGAGGAGATTATCGAAAATATAGATATAGGCGGGCCCGCGATGTTGCGTTCCGCAGCAAAAAACTATCGTTTTGTAGCGGCAGTCTGTAATCCTGCCAGATACTCCCAGATTATTAATGAATTAAGGAAAAATAAAGGTTTTCTTTCCGAAGGGCTAATGGCAGAACTTGCGGTTGAAGTATTTGGCCATACAAGCGCGTACGATAAGGCAATTTATAATTATCTTAGCCAACATTTTAACACGCTTCTTTTGCCGGGTGAATTTCCTAGTGAGATATGCCTTAGCTTTGAGAAAATTCAGGATTTGCGATACGGGGAAAATCCTCACCAGAGAGCAGCTTTCTATAAAGAAAAAGGGAAGAATATTGGATTGGCAGGCTTAAGGCAATTACAGGGTAAGGAGCTCTCGTTTAACAATATTTTAGATTTAAGTTCTGCCCTTGAGCTGGTAAGAGAATTTAGCCTACCCGCAGCAGTTATCGTAAAGCATAATAATCCGTGCGGTGCGGCAGAGGATAATGTGCTGGATAAAGCTTATTTAAATGCCTGGAAGTGCGATAAGCTTTCTGCTTTTGGCGGGATAGTGGCTTTAAACCGAAAGATGGACCTGAAAACCGCTAAAGTCGTAAAAAAGAGCGGATTTCTAGAATGTATAGTTGCTCCGGGATTTGATGTTGCAGCCTTGGCCTTGTTTAAAGACAAGAAAAACCTGCGGATTATAGATATTGCCGCCTTTGATATTATAGAAAAAAAAGATTTTAAGCGTGTAGCCGGAGGGTTACTTTTACAGGATAAAGATCTGGAAAGTTTGAACTTAAGCTTTAAGGCGGTAACAAAAAGAAAACCTACCAATAAAGAGTTAGAGAGTTTGAAATTTGGTTGGATAGTGGCTAAACATGTTAAATCAAACGCGATTGTTCTAACCCGCGGCACTAAAACTGTAGGTATCGGTGCCGGGCAGATGTCGAGGGTAGATTCCGTAATGATAGCAAAGAAAAAATCCGGCCCTCTAGGTAAAGGGTCCTGTCTGGCTTCAGATGCATTTTTCCCTAAGCCGGATGCTATTGCCTGGGCGCATAAGGCCGGGGTGAAGGCGATTATCCAGCCAGGAGGATCAATTGCTGACGCGGATATAATTAAGGCTTGCGATAAGTATAAAATTGCCATGGTTACAACCGGCATAAGGCACTTTAGGCATTAAGTTAAAAAGTGCTGCAGATGACCTACCCTGAAGTAGTCAAATACCTTGAATCATTCATAAATTATGAGAGCGTCCGCAGATACCGCTATAAAAAATCTTTAGGGGTTAAGCGCATAAAGGGTTTTTTAAGTTTTATAGGCGACCCCCAGGAAGGGATGAGATTTATTCATGTTGCAGGCTCAAAAGGTAAGGGCTCGACATGCGCATTTATCGCGTATATATTAAAAGAGTCAGGATATAAAGTAGGGCTTTATACCTCACCGCATTTAGCCGATTTTCGGGAGAGAATCCGTGTTTTGCCCGGCCGTAGGAAAAATGAATTTGAGGGGATGATCTCCCGTCGCGGATTAAAAGCTCTGGCTCAAAAGATATTGCCTGCGGTAGAAGAGTATAATCGTATTTCCTCTTATGGGGCCTTAACTTTTTTTGAAGTTTATACAGCTTTAGCGATAAGATATTTTAAGGAGGAGAAAGTTGATTTTGCCGTGCTAGAGGCGGGCCTAGGCGGAAGGCTTGACGCCACTAATGCGGTTAATGCAGTTGTTTCCGTTATTACTCCGATAAGCTACGAGCATACGGATAAACTTGGTAAAACCCTTAAAGAAATAGCTCAGGAGAAGGCGGGGATTATTAAAGGCAGGGAAGCTATTGTTATTAGCGCACCCCAAAACAGAGAGGTAGGGGGAGTTATACGCGCAAGATGTAAAAACCTGGGCGTAAAATTATTAGCGGTAGGCAGATGCCGGAGGTTAAAGTTAGGGCTTTGCGGCAGGCATCAGCTGGTTAATGCAAATACAGCCTTAAAGGCAGTTTGCGCTTTAAAAATACGCGGGGTAAAAATAAAAGATAATTGCATAAGGGGCGGGCTCTATAAGGTTGTTTGGCCGGCCAGGTGTGAGCTTATTAGGCAGAGGCCCTATGT
>CAZAPC010000082.1:0-5243 GCA_964486875.1 uncultured Planctomycetales bacterium | reverse complement strand
GCTGGTGGTCAGTGGATGTGTCATGCTAAGGCATTGCCATTTGAATAATTGTTCTGTAGGGGTGGCTACACAGGACGATATCTTGCAAAAAAGGTTCAAGGGCAGGCCTGATTATATCGTAAATTATTTTAATTTTGTCGCCGGAGAGCTCAGAGAGATTATGAGTAACCTTGGGGTTAGGTCAATAGATGAAATGGTGGGACGTACTGATTTAATGGAATTAGATAAAGATATTCTGCCTTTGAAATCCAGGAATTTAGATTGCTCTAGGATCTTTTACCGCCCTGAACTTCCGGATAACGCGGGCGGGTATTTTAAGTGTAAGCAAGATAGCGCTCTGGATAAGGCCTTAGATAACAAACTTATATCAGAATGCTTAAGCCCTATAAGTGAAAATAAGCCGGTAGTTATTACCAGCGAAATAAATAACACTAACCGTTCTGTGGGCGCGATGCTTAGCGGCGAAATGTGCCGTATTTTCGGAGATGGCGTACTTCTTGAGGATAGCATAAAGTGTAAATTCCACGGTATAGCCGGCCAGAGTTTCGGGGCTTTTTTGGCTAAGGGTATTACATTTGAACTTGAGGGGATGAGTAATGATTATGTTGGTAAAGGTATATCAGGAGGGAAAATAATAATTTATCCTGATAGAAGGTCTTCTTTTGCCGCGGATAAGAATATAATTATAGGAAATACAGCTTTTTACGGCGCGATATCCGGCGAGGCTTATATAAGCGGAGTCGCGGGGGAGAGATTTTGCATCAGAAATTCCGGATTATATGCGGTTGTTGAAGGAGTGGGAGACCATGGCTGCGAATATATGACAGGAGGGAGGATCGTGGTGCTGGGTAATACCGGAAGAAATTTCGGCGCAGGTATGTCCGGAGGGATAGCCTATGTTTACGATCAGGGCAAGAACTTTAGAAATAAGTGCAATATGGATATGGTAGAGCTGGATAATATTAAAGAGGATGACCGGGATACTATATACCACCTTTTGCATAATCACTTAAAATATACCAAAAGCCGGAAAGCAGGAGCCGTGGTTGAGGATATCCGTAATGAGATTAAAAACTTTGTGAAAGTTATACCTATAGAATACAAGAGGATACTCGAAGGGATTAAAGTTGAGGAGAAACTTGATTTAATGGAGAAATCTGATGGGTGACCCGCGCGGGTTTTTAAAGCTTGGCAGGCAGGGAAACTCTTATAGGCAGATCTGCGAGAGGGTTAAAGACTACAAAGATGTTGTTGTGCCGCGCGGGGATGATAAAGCAAAAGATCAGGCTTCGCGTTGCATGGATTGCGGCACTCCTTTTTGTCACGATGGTTGCCCTATAGGAAATTATATCCCTGAATGGAATGATCTTATTTTTCGTGGTAAATGGAATGAAGCAGTAAAACTTCTTGAAGCGACTAACAGTTTACCTGAGGTTACTGGTAGAGTTTGCCCGGCATTATGCGAGTATTCCTGCGTTTTAGGGTTAAATGACGATCCTGTGACAATACGCGATAACGAATTATCAGTTGTAGAATATGGTTTTAAGAATGGTTTAATTAGCCCTGTTAAGGTAAGCATGCGAACGGGGAAAAAAGTTGCAGTAATAGGTTCAGGCCCCGCGGGCTTATCTTGCGCGTCCCTACTTAATAAAGCAGGGCATAGCGTTGTTGTTTTTGAACGGGATAGCGATATTGGAGGGATATTGCGGTTCGGGATTCCAGATTTTAAGCTTGAAAAGAATATTTTAGACAGGCGTATCGGGCTATGGTCTAAAGAAGGGGTTGTCTTTAAGGCGGATATCTGCGTCGGCGATGATTATCCGGTTGAAAGGTTAATTAAAGATTTTGACGCTATCTGCCTTGCCTGCGGATCTCGGGTCCCCAGAGATTTAAATATAGAAGGCAGGTCTTTAAAAGGCATATATTTTGCGATGGATTATCTTACGCACTCTAACCTTCGCGTATCCAAAAAGAGGATGCCGGAAGAAGAACTCATTGATGCTAATGGTAAAAATGTTGTAGTTATAGGAGGAGGGGATACCGGGTCTGATTGCGTGGGGACTGCGTGCCGTCAAAAAGCCGCCTGTATTACGCAGATTGAGGTATTGCCAAGGCCCCCTGAGTGCCGCACAAAAGACTGTCCCTGGCCTAATTATCCGTTTATTTTAAAAACTTCCACTAGCCATGAAGAAGGGGCAGAGCGTTATTGGTCGGTACTTACTAAGAGATTTATCGGAGAAAAGGGAAGGGTTAATAAATTATCTTGTGTTAAGGTTGAATTTATTGTGCCGCAAAAAGGCGCTTGCGCAAAGATGCTAGAGGTTCCGGGAAGCGGGTTTTTTATTAAAGCGGATCTAGTTATAATCGCAGCAGGGTTTCTGCATCCTGAGCATGATGGCTTGCTGAAAGATTTAAATATAGAGCTGGATAAGCGCGGAAATGTTTTAACTAATGAATATTTCGCCACATCCGCGGAAAAAATATTTTGCGCAGGAGATATGCGCCGCGGCCAGTCGCTGGTTGTCTGGGCTATTTTAGAGGGGCGGCGCTGCGCTTATGAAATAGACAGGTTCCTTATGGGTGAAAGTAATTTAGCGCAAATCTAGATAGGAGTGTCAATATGATAAGTACGGGCATAAAAGGTCTGGATAATGTTATTACAGGTTTAAGGGTGGGGGATAATGTAGTCTGGCAGATAGATAATATAGACGATTATATAGGCCTGGTTAAACCATTTGTTGAAGAAGCGCTTAAAGGAAAAAAGAAGGTAGTTTACATCAGATTTGCCGCGCACAGGGAACTGCTTAATCCTTCTAAAAAGATTAAGCGTTATGATTTAAATGCCTACGCGGGGTTTGAATCTTTTACTGCCCGGGTGAATAACATTATTACCCAAGAAGGAGAAGGCGTTTATTATATATTTGATTGTTTATCTGAGCTGCTTTCAGCCTGGGCAACTGATCTTATGATGGGAGATTTTTTTATGCTCACCTGTCCCTATCTCTATGAGCTTAAGACAGTGACTTATTTTTCTATATTGCGAAATAACCATTCTTTCAAATCCATAGCCCGCATACGCGAGACTACACAGCTTTTGCTTGATATCTACCGTTGCGAAAACAGCTCCTATATTCATCCTTTAAAGGTATGGAACCGTTATTCTCCGACAATGTTTCTGCCGCATTTAAGAAAAAATGACCTTTGTATCCCTATTACTGATAGTGTAAATGCCGCCAGGCTTTTTTCTTATATCAGGGAGAAGGGAGCAGAGAATGCAAAGCGCAACCTCGATTATTGGGACCGTTTGTTCCTGGAGGCGGGAGAGCTTATAAAACATAGGGCGCCTAAAAAGAAGATCCGGGAGACATTAAATAAGCTATGCAGCATAATGATCTCCAAGAATAAGAAGATGCTTACTCTGGCTATGCGTACTTTTTCGCTGGAGGAGCTTATAGAGATTAAATCCCGCTTGATCGGCACGGGTTTTATCGGAGGCAAGACCGTTGGTATGCTGATTGCCAGGAAGATACTTTCTAAAAACATCCCGGAGTGGAAAGAATTATCTGAACCCCATGATTCTTTTTATATCGGTTCAGATATATTTTACTCTTATATAGTGCATAACCGTTTGTGGAAATTGCATATGCTGCAGAAGACTGAGGAGGGCTATTTTAACGCGGCAAAATCCTTGAAAGAGAAAATGCTTTATGGGGCGTTTCCCGAAGAGATCATGGAGCATTTTCAGCAGATTATCGAGTATTTTGGGTCGTCTCCGATTATAATCCGCTCTAGTTCGCTTCTTGAGGATGATTTTGGCAATGCCTTCGCCGGTAAGTATGAGAGCGTTTTCTTGGCTAATCAGGGGAGCCCCGAGCAAAGATATATACAATTTTGCGAAGCGGTAAGAAAGATTTATGCCAGCACCATGAATGAAGACGCTTTAACTTATAGAAAACAGAGAGGGTTAGATAAGCTTGATGAGCAGATGGCTTTATTAGTCCAGCGTGTTTCAGGGGCGCATCATAAGAACTATTTCTTTCCGGATCTGGCAGGGGTTGGGGTTTCTTATAATACATACGTATGGAATAACGAAATTGACCCGCAGGCAGGGATGCTTAGGGCTGTTTTCGGGCTTGGCACAAGGGCGGTTAACAGGGTGGATGGTGATTACCCAAGGATGTTGGCTTTGGCTGACCCTCTGCGCAGGCCTTATGCGGAGAAAGAAGATCTAAGAAAGTATTCTCAGCATGACGTGGATGTGATAGATACAAAAATGAATCTTCTCTCTACGGTATCTTTTGATGAATTGGCCTGCAAAAAGATATATCCGGATGTTAACCGTTTTGCGGTTAAAGACTATGACTCTATGCAGCTTATGAGCCAGAGGGGAGAAGATAAGGATTACTGGATACTTACTCTTGACAGTGTATTTTCCGATAGAAGATTGCCGGATTTCTTTAAGAAAATACTTAAGACCCTGGAACTAAGTTATGACTACCCGGTGGAGATAGAGTTTACCGTAAATTTCTTAGGCAAGGAAAGGTTTAAGATAAATCTCCTGCAGTGCCGACCGCTGCAGACATACGGCCCGGGCAGCAAAGTCAGCATACCGCAACGGATCAGTAATGAAAATATCCTCTTTGAGTCAAAAGGTTATTTCTTGGGAGGGAATGTGAATCAGAGGATAAGCTGGATTATTTATGTTGACCCCCAAGAATACAGCAGGCTTGTTTTACCGGATAAGTATGAGATTGCGCGGATTGTAGGGAAATTAAATGTATCTTTAAGAAGCAAAAAAGAACTGCCCGCTCTTTTAATGGGCCCGGGGAGATGGGGGACAACTACGCCTTCATTAGGAGTTCCGGTTAAGTTTGCCGAGATAAACAATGTGGCTGTGCTTGCCGAAATAGCATTTTCATCCGGGAACCTCATGCCGGAGCTCTCATTCGGAACGCACTTTTTTCAGGACCTTGTAGAAACAAATATATTCTATACTGCTTTATTCCCGGAAAGAAATGGTGTTACCTTGAACGCTAAGTGGCTCGCAAAATCAAGGAATTTATTTTCTGAACTTATCCCTGAATCGGCAAAGTTTGATGGCGTTATCGGGGTGTATGATGTAAGCAGCAAGAATCTTAAGATTATGTCGGATATAGTTTCGCAAAGAATAGTTTGCTTTACCTAAAGCGATAATGTAAAATAAGTTTCGCACTTTTGATATTGCCTTAGGAATAAAAAAGGCA